>VGMB01000099.1 GCA_016866585.1 Chlamydiota bacterium | reverse complement strand
AAAAATTTTGATATGTTCTTATATATTATTGACATTTTCGGTCTACAAACTTTCGTTTGTATCCGCACAAACTTTTCACTCTTGTTTCGTCATTTCACTTCTACTGTCAAACAACTTAGCGAGCTTTACTTAGCATCACTTTTTCTTAACTTCGTTTCTTTTTCAGATCTCGTCGTTAGGAAGCAATAAACATACAAAAACATGTTATTTAATCGCAAATCTTTTTGTTTTCTTTTTTTTTCTAAACGCATCTATCTAGGGGGTTTTCATAGGGAAAATTGCAACTTATTTTTTTTTATATTTTTTAAAAGCAAGATGAAACATATCCATCCGATTATGCGGAAATCCCAAAATCACATGCTAAAATTAACGCTTAAATATTTTTTTTTACCACCATCACGCTAAGAGCTATGACCGTAAAAGAATAAAGGTTAATAAGAAGATCTAGAGGTCTAGATTCAGATTCTAAAAAGAACTGAGAGAAAGCCAAAGCAAATGATGCAATAGATGGAATAATAATAATCTTTGCGCATGTCAAGTTTAGAGAAATCAAACTTGAACAAATAATAACCAATGCTGCGATAACACATGCATGCCCCAAACTTTGATCTATGAAGTAACACTGCACCACAAGCAAAAATACAAGACTAACCAAGCCTATAGCGAGAGTCGAACAAGAAAAGCTGAGACCTAATCTACATGTAGGTATAACTTCAACAAAAGGAGCTTTTATACCACACCAGAATGCTCTTCTTCTATCATTAAAATTCTTAATCGACATAAGAAGTGAAAATGATGTCATGAATTCATTTACGGAAAGGAAAACCATACCAAACGCAGCAACTGCCATAGACAAATTATAAATCGACCAGGCGTGATTGAAGGAAGAAACTACGATCATCAAAAAGATGAGAATACAGAAAATAAAGGCCGATATAAGAAATTGTAAAATTGGCAACCAAGGTCTCAATAACCATCTATTAGAATCACCCTGAAATGAAAAAATAAATATTACGTATCCTAGAAAAGAAAAAAAATGACTTTCCGATATCACAAAATAGTCTTCGGAAACAAAAGAAAATACATCACCAGAATTAGAGCCGAAAATGGGGTCCCAAATTGCATCTATAAACCCAGCTTCGTACGATCCGAGATAGCTTCCGATTAAGCAAATCAGAAGTGCACATAAGGCAGAGGCATACCTTCTCCCCCAACCTGAAGGATAAAACATGATTTTTTGTATATGCTTTATAGGTAAAGGTTCCCTTGCAGCATTCATTTTATCAAACTGAAAAACCAAGAAAACAATAAAATATCCAAGCAACGTATCCCTTATAAATATGGATGGATCTATTACCCAAAATTTTATTGGAGAATATAGAAGCCAAAATCCTACGAAAAAAAGTATTAATAAAGTTCTATAGTTAAAATAGAATAAAGAGATTGCGGCATTTAGCAATAAGATCAAACCCGTAATACTATCAGATATACCTATCTTTGAAGATGAATAACCAAAACAAAGCGGAGAAATTAAAAGTAAACACCCTAAAAAAAGTAAAAAGATGCATCTTTTCCTATCCGCCTCTGCCACTTATAAAAGCTCCTTAGCAATTTTTTCTCTTGGTTTTAAATTATTTTCTTCATACCAAGAAATAGGATCGCTAACAAGCTGCTCTACCCAGTAAGGGATTATATCAATAAGTTTATGCTTGGGAGACCATCCAAGAACCTTTTTAATCCTTGAGGAGTCTATCTCGAAGTGATCATCAGCAATATCTATCATCCATGGCTGAACAAAACTTCTAGAAAAAATAGGAACCTTGTTCTGTATCCATAAAGCAAGCTTTGCAACACCTTTTGGAATAGAAAATGTTTTCCAATCTTTATCAAAAAGACTTTTAGCGATCTCTCTTTGCAATCTATCATAGCTGTAAACTTCGTCCTCCCCTGCAAGTAAGACCAAATCATGAGGAAGTTCCTTTCTTTTATTTATAGCTATGCAGACGGCTTCAGTCAGATCATCAATATGTATATACGAGTCGCCATGATGAATATTGCCGGTAAAAATATGCCCGTCCATTCTGTTTTCATATATTCTTTGGATTTGATTCGATAATGCTGGGCAATGACATTTATTATCGTAAACTCCTCCGACTCTGAAAATAACGCTTGGTATGTCACCTTGCATTCTATGGATCATGTCCTCTGTTAGGACTTTTGACTTAGGATAGTTCCATTTTGGAAAGATTGGAGAATTTTCATCAATTTTATCTCCACTTTTACAGCTGGCATGAACATGAAGAGTGCTTAAAAACACAAACTGTTCAACCTCAAAATTATGCTTTCTTAATCCTCTAAATAGTTTTTCTGTTCCCTCGATTGTGGTCTTTTGATAGTAGCTCCAATTACCCCCCATAGGATTAAAGTAAGATGCTAAATGAATCACCGAAGCTATCTTTCGACCGTATTTTTCAGAAACAACATTTAATGCATCGTCTATACTTTCTTCAGAGGAGATATCCACACCGATAACATCTACACCAGGCACATAATTTGAAAGAAAAACATCAAAACCTACGACTTGAAAATAGTCGGTTAATTTTTCTGATAATCGAAAACCAATTTTACCTGTAACACCTGTAATCAGTACTATATCTCTATCTATCGACATATATCCGCCTGCAAGAAATTCAAATTTTCATTTTGCATAAGAAGGCAATATTTTCAAGACTTCGATAAAACTAATTAACAAAAGATTATTAATTCTCAGTTTAAAAAAATACAAAATATCTATAAAATCATTTAATTAATCGGAGAAATAGTATGGATACAAAAACGAAGATCATTCTTGTTCGACATGGGGAAACAGACTGGAACCTAGAAGGAAAAATGCAAGGACGAACTGATATACCCCTTAATGAGACAGGAAGAAACCAAGCAAGACTTTTACAAAAAAAGCTAGTAGATATTGACTTTACGATAGCCTACTCGTCTACTCTGCATAGAGCAATCGAGACAGCTCAATTAGCGATACAAGGCAGAAACATAGAGCTAAAATACAGTGATAAGCTTGTAGAGCGTGATTTAGGGATTTTAGAAGGAACTTCCTGGGATGCTTATGCCAAGGAACTACCTTATCATTTGGCACATAACACCTTTATTCATTATAAACATCATCCATCGATGGAGAGCTTTGCAGACGTTTTTACAAGAGTTTCCAAAGAGATATTTAAAATTGCAAAAGAACAACCGAATGAGACCGTACTGATTGCAAGCCACGGGGCAGTTATCAAGTCCTTTCTTTTGCATTTAGACGAAAGTTTTCCAAAAGACAAGACTATAAATAATGGAGCCATGCTGCATTGCTTGGTGACAAACAAAGGTATCGACTTGCAATACTTCATCAATGGTTAAGGCACTGACAAATTAGTAAACCCTACTATCGAAAGGCTAAAAACCCCAATAAAAGCGTGAGCAAGGCAAGCGCTCAATAAGTTATGTGTTCTAGAGTATATCCATCCGATATAAACTCCGGCAACAAATACCAGTAAAGCCACGGTAGTCGAAATAAAAATATGGAGTGTCGCAAAAACCAAATTTGATACAAATATAGAGATTAGAACCTTATATTTTCCTGAAAAGAACTTTTCTAGATTACCTTGTATAGAGCCTCGAACTATGAACTCTTGAAGAGGAACGCCAACAAGAACGTAAATTAGATTAGATTTGATCCAGTAAAGCCAATTTTTATCATTTGGGTTTAAAATCAAATCAAAAGGCTGAAAAAAAGGCATTGTTGCAAAACTTGCCACATATTTCATTAACAACCACTTGGTAAGTAAAATTACAGACCCGGCAACAGGAATAGTAATAACCAGACCATCGAATAAGGCTTTTTTCCATTTTTTAGTAGTGATACCTAACTCTGATAAAGGCACCTCAGAAAAATCTGTAATTAGAAGAACAAAAAGCACAAACGCCATTTCCAAAGGAATACTGACGTAAGAAGAGTCAGAAACGTTTTTGACTAAATCAGCCAAAATAGAAATGGCAAACACAAAAAAACAAATACAGCTAATCAAGGCAATAAAGAACTTGCCAAATTTATTCCTAACTTTCTCATGTTGTATTTCTTTTTTAAGAGAATGAACAACATAAGTGTTCATCCATTTAAGCCTATTGATTAACAAAACGGATTTTTCATATAGCAAAGGAGCCATTTTCTTTTCTCGATCTAAAATACCAGATAAAACATAAAACGGTATTTTGATTAACTTGCAATCTGTGGAGGCTATGGCAGTAGCCGACCTTCCTGTGTTGATTACTAAAGATATCTCGCCAAGAGTCTCACCTTGACGAACATAACCTAATCTTAAATTTTTTTTCAGTTCCTTATCCCAAGAAAATAGATCTATAACACCTTCTGTGATCAAATAGAGATCAGAAGCTACATCTCCTTCATTAAACAAGATCTCTTGATTTTTCAGATCCATATGCTGAGATACTTTGGATATTTCTTGAAACTCTTCATCATTTAAATCTTTAAAAAAAGATAATCTACGGAATCGATCGTCTATCATGAATTTCACCTTGCTTAATTTTTTGCTATATATATATAAAAATTAATACTCAAGATGATTAAAAAAAAATGACAAAACAATCTGAATTAAAGCGGTTATTTATTGCGTGGGAGTGTTCCACCTCCTATTCTGAAACCTTTCCCAGAGGAAGATCTATATATCCATTACATCTAACATTAGCATTTCTTGGCGATTGCAAATTAACCCCTGCGTTGGCCTCACCAGAATTTTTTCAGAGTGCTTTGGGCAAGATAGCTCCGTGTGGCCTAGCAAAAAAACTGCTTTTTCTTCCTGAAAACATCTCACGAGTCGTGGCACTAAAAATTGAGAACCTTCCGCCATATTTTTTTGAAGGAAGACAAATAATTGTTCAATGGCTCCAAGAAAATGGATTTTCTATTGATAAACGTCCTTTTTACCCTCATGTAAGCCTAAGCAGGAACCCTTTTGACAAAGAAGAATGGATTCAATGGTTTAAAGAGACAACTGTAATTTGTAAAAATTTACATCTTTATGAAAGCGTAGGTAACCTTGTATACGAACCGCTTTGGAGCATCCCCTTCACGCCTCCTTATGAGGAAATAGAGCATACTGCCGACTTTGGTTTTTTGATACGAGGATACGATCTAAAGGAACTCTTGAGTAATGCTCAAATAGCACTTGCAACCAAATTTCCCGAGCTTATTCCATATATAACCCCATCAGAACCGATAGATTTAAACCAAGTAAAACTTTTTCTTAACAAAATGATAAGCAAAGTTGATGAAGAAATTGGCAGTCCTATTAAAGCGATAAGCTATCACGGAACGCTAGAGAAAAAAACCGACTTTTTAGAATGGGAGATGATCATAGATGTTTGACAGAAAGAAAATAGGACCATGCGCATATGAAATTCCCCAAGAAAAAGGGATGAAGGTTCCAGGTCTTGTAATAGCATCAGAAGAACTTCTGCAAGAACAAGAACTTACAGAATCAATAAACCAAGTAAAAAATGTAGCTTATCTTCCGGGAATTGTTGGATATAGCATAGCTATGCCTGATATACACTGGGGTTATGGATTCCCTATAGGAGGGGTAGCCGCAACGGATGTAAACCATGGTGTCATAAGTCCCGGTGGTGTGGGATATGATATCAACTGTGGAGTAAGACTTGCTACAGCACCAATTGATTTCAAAAAGCTATCTGAAAATGACAAACAAAAATTGATCCAAGAGATATACAAAAATGTTCCTTCAGGTGTCGGGAAAGGTCATGTGGGAAAAAGGCCGATATCTAACCATGAATATGACGAACTTTTGACTATGGGCGCAAAGTGGGCTATTGGTGAAGGTTATGGATTTAGTGAAGACCTAGCAAGGATGGAAAGCCACGGAGTGATTTTTGGTGCAGATCCGACAAAGATATCAGACACTGCAAAAGGGCGTGGTCGAATACAACTAGGAACAATAGGATCAGGAAATCATTTTGTAGAAATTGGTGAAATAGAACAGATATTTTTACCGGGTATAGCTTCTGATTGGAATATCCATCAAGGACAAACGTATATATTGATCCATTCAGGATC
>VGMB01000098.1 GCA_016866585.1 Chlamydiota bacterium | reverse complement strand
TATTTCTCCATTATTCATGAATTCTTCGATCTGTTTTTCAACAAGAACTACTTTTTTTTGTAATAGGAACTCAAAATCATCAAGCTGTATTTTATATTCTCTTTGTTCTTTGTCAAAAACATGCACTTCTTTACTTAAGTTTTTTGTCTTGTTCAAGTGGCAAAAAAGTAGGCCAGTGGAGTCCTTTAGATCCTTTGTCGCTATGCGGTAGCTATTGAAATCTCTTTCAATCTTTTCTTTTTTTGTCGAAATCGCCCTATCTATGCTATCCCTTAGGAAGGATGGCATAGGATATGAAGCATAAAATGGTGGATTCCTTCTCTTGAATTTAAGCAGTTTAAGAACGTAATTTCCGTCATCAGAAGTGAAAGCAAAGCACTGACCACCAGCGCCGAGAAATGTGTAGTTTTGGCTTAATGCGCTTTGAACCTCTCGTTGCTCATCGAGTGTTAAGGGGTCAAATACGTTTTGCTCGTTGAATGCTAATTCTGATTTTACAGCAGATATTGAAAAATTATCGTAGTTCGTTTTGTTGTTTGGCTTCGTTGGTTTAAATGCCAAATAACTGAATGCTGGCATTAATGCTGCAATGAGGTATATGTGTCTTTTTCTCATGGTTGATAATCGCTTGCTTTTTTAATTAGTTCTATCATCTTTATGCGTGTTTGTACTAAGTGCTGTTCAAGTTCAGGGAATCTCTGTCGAATCCATAATTGAAAAGGAAGTGTGATCTTTATTATTTCTTCTATTTTTGTTTTAGGATTTTTGAAATTAGCATCAATGCTAATTCTTCCAATATCGATTTTGATCATGTGGTCTCCAAGAAACCCACAGTTCGTATCTATGCTAGAGTCTCTATCCATAAACCCTAAACTGCATCGTTTTTCAATAAAAGATAATATCGTTGTGATTGTATTTTTGGCCCCTATGATGTCGTTAGATTTCATCAACCTTACAATCTTCTCGTGGGCAAGCTCTGCTTTTTTTTGTAAAATAAAATCCATATTATCTGCATCGATATGATGCCATATACCGAGTTTATCTTGAATCTTGATTTTAGATTTTAACCAGCTTGAGGGGTTTAAATGGACTAGAACAACTCCAGTGAGGTCGGGGATGATCTCGTAGGCCAGCTTATAGCTGGAAAAATCTCTGTGAAGCTTGTCTTCTCTATGAAACTTAAGTTTTTTTTTGTACTTATCAAGGAAAGGTATAGGGATCTCGTGCCACAAAGGAGTTGTATATATTCTTTGTTTTAATAATTTAAGAACATACTCTTTATCTGCACTTTCGAAAATGAAGGCTTGCGCTCCATATCCAAGGTATGTAAATGGCTGAGTTAAGATCTTTTGCATTTCATATTTGTCAGCTACCCCAACCTCAAATTCTGGATTGAATGCTCTTTTTGGCGTAACGGATTCAAGGGTAAACTTGTCAGTTCTGCTTTCACAAAATTTTTTTACAACACAAAAGGATAGTAGGCCGATAACCAAAAATCTGATAGGTTTAGCAATTTTTATGTTCATTGTTTTTTAGCTTAGACAATTTAATTCTTTCTATTTCGCTTAAAAGGTAATCTGAAAGCCCTTTATCCCTAGCCTCTAACCACTGTTGGAAATTGTCGGTTATCCTAATTACATCATCTATGTAAAGTTGTGGATCCATTCTTGTTATGTCATGTCGAAATCGGCCTACATCGATCTGCATGATAACTTCGTCCTGTATGCCAAAGTTGGTATTTATATCAGGATCTTTATCATAAAAACCCATGGAAGATCTTAAGCAAAGGTATTCAACAAGTTGTGTGATAAGGCTTCTAGCTTTGTCCTTATCCCCTCGGTCTAAGATCTTTTGCATTCCCACATAAAATAGGTCAGCTTTTTTTTGTATTAAAAACTGAAGAGGTTTTAGATCGATTTCATGAAGAACATTAATTTTGTCATATAAGGTGATCTTTTTGTTGATCGGTCCGTTTTTGTTCAATTGAATATATTCAAGACCAGTATAATTTTTAAGGAGATCGTAAGCAATTTTGTAGCTGATAAAATCGCGAGATAGTTCACCAAATTTTCGATCGACTCTTTCATCTCTTATTTTTTTGAGAAAGGAGGGGAGTGAAATTTGAGAATATAATACTGATGGGCACAGCCTGTCTAGACGTAAAAATTTAATAACATATTTTTGGTCTTTAGAAACAAACGCATAACATTGAACACCTTTACCAAGATAGTAAAAGGGCTGGCTCAAAATAGTGTCAATTTTTTGAAGTTCATCTACTGACAATGTGCTTGTCTGAAACTCCTGGTGAAATTGCATGTCTGAATGTATTTTAGACTCTGCAAAACCATCGGTTTTACTACGACAGAATTTTTGTAACCCTATGCAGGAAAGGGCAGTAATACAAGTAAGGGCTAAGTACTTTATAATCTTTTGCACTGTGATTTCCGATTTATTTCTCACAAAATGCTAAGTTAAGTAGCAGCCTAATGTCAATTTGAATTTACTGTCGTTTCTTTGTTAAATTATTTTTTAATTTCCCTTAAGAATAAAACTAGTTGTTTGGAGCCAGATTCAAAAGGTAACGATGAGTAAACTGTAGTTGTTCATCTCTTTGAACCATCTCTTTAGTCCTTCCTGTACTAGGATCTCGCATTTGTCTTACAGTGTCTATAACATCAAAAGGTTCCCCATGTAGAGCTCTTTCTCGAAGGTGATGGATGGCTACCATCTGTCCAGTTCTTCCCACGCCACCTTTACAGTGTATGAGGATAGGTGTGGTTTTGCCTTCTTGCGCAGCGTCTATCAGTTCTAACATTTTTGTGATTGTTTTTTCATTGCCACAGGTGAAGTCTCTCCAATTATTAGCTTTTATGTGTTTTATACTTCTTAAACTACCAGATTTTGTTTGTAAAAGAAGGGTTCTTTCTGAGACAGCTTGGTCATTTTTTGGATTGAATTCAAAAACTGGATGCTGGTTATGCTCAATTCCGATAACAGCTCTATCATGCTCTAGCTGTAACGACTGGTTTTGTTCTAAAGGAAAATAAGGGAGATATTCTATACCCTCTTCACCGTTTAGCATCACGATTGTATGAACATTTGTATCTTCAACAAGTTGCCAAAATCGATCTAATGTATCACAGGGGCTGTCTGTTTTTGAACTTGTTGATACAGGTGTTTAAGCTAGGACATATTTATTGAAAATTAAGTTTGCACTTGCGAACTCTCTTGTAGATAGTCTAACAAGTGTGCTGTCATACGGGAACAGCTTCCATTGCGTCACGGCCCTATTTTCAGCCGTTTGCGAAATAGTGGCACTTTCTTCTAAACGTATAGATTTTGTCCAAGTATCAAGTTCCTCGGTCCTTCTAGAGAAGGTCCCTATGTCTGGTATGAATACAGTGCGCACATAATCTATAATTACTGAGCCCATTACTTGATTATTAACGCCTTCATCGAAGAATTTTTTTCTGCGTAGTTCTGGTATGTTTTTTTGAAGATGTTGTGTTAGACCATCTTGCATGCCATCAGGTAGTGTGCGAAATAATCGTGCAGCATCGGATGTTCTGTTATTTAGAAGGAGCGACGTTATTTCTTTGAGGGTAGCTTCTAGAGGACACGTTACTCTGGGAAATTCTTCTATCGTGGAGTTGGGACTAGGTCTTGTTAGGCTTTTTATTTCTGTAATTGCCGGTGCATTAGATGTTTGGGTGCTAGAAAGTAAATCGGGCCTTGATCTGACCATGAATTTGATCGCCTCTACCTTTTTGGCACATTCTCCTGTAAGTTTTTCTATTCTTTGACCAAACATGGGATTGCCTAGGGGTGACCCGGATACGATCCAAAATGCTTTATGCAATTCATTTTTAGTAGATTGTGGGAGCTTTTTTAGTTCTTCGACTGCATCTCGTTCATTTGATTGTGTAAAGTAATTAATTGATTTGTTTATTGTTTCAATTGAGTTGCACATAATTCTATCCGTATATTTTACTTAATTTTAACGTTAATTTAAAGTTGTTAATTTCGTGTTTTTTCTCTTTTTATTTGAAAATAATAATATGTTTTTATTACTAATAAGTATAGGCGTTAATTTTAGGGGAAATATGAAAAAGTCTAAGAAAAAAACAAAATCAAAGAAAAAGAAAAAATTATTTATTGTAGGCACAACTTTTTTAGGAACTGTTGGTCTTACAGCATTTATATCCCTAAGAGAAAATACTCCAGTTTCTATTCATGAAAATATAGCAGAGGCTTCTAACTCAGTTTCCGCGGATTCATCTGCAAACCATACAAAGTTTGACGATGCTAGCCTGCTCGTTCAGTCTGAACCTGTATCATTGCAGTCTCAGACCTTTGATGATTTATCTAAAAATACAGAGGCTCTGTCAAAGAATGCTTTACTTGTAAATGCTAGAGATACGGCAGAATGCCCATCGCCCCAGATCAATAAATATCCCAGAAAGGATTTTTCTTACTTCTTTGAAATTGGCGGTAACTATACAAGAGTGAATATGCAAACCGAGAGTGGAAATTCATACTCAGGAAACCTAGGTGGTGCTCAAGGCGGATTTGAATATAAGCCCCTGAAAAGTTTTTATGAAGGGCTCCTTGTAACTTGGAAGCAAGGCCATATGGATGGATCATATTCAACAAACCGAAGCCTTCTTTACATTGATGTACAAGAGCGTTTTGGTTATACAGCAGGAAATGCTCGTTGTGCATTTACGTTCTTCACTGGTTTTGGATATCGTCATTATGGACAAACTCTTCATGCTCACGCGGGTAGAGAAGTAGAATTTGAGTATAATGAATTTTATGTTCCTGTTGGTTTGGCAACAGACTTTGCTTTGAACCCATGGTTCTCAATAGGAATCAATGGCACATGGATGCCTCAGGTTTATCCTACAGTTGCTATCGGTCCTCTTCAGGGGGCTAGATGGAAGTTGACAACCACGATGAATAACTACTCTGTTGAGGTTCCTATCAGTTTTGCAGTTAGTGAAAGTAAGAAATGTCGAATCATCCTCAATCCATTTTATGAAAGATGGAAAGATGGTCATACTACAGCAGAAACTTCGATAGGTAGATCTCTAGGCCTCCCGGGAAATACGTACAATTTCTGGGGTGGTGAAGTGAATGTTTTATATTCTTTTTAAACAAATGTCCTTAGTTTTTCCTCAGACATTTAAAATTAAGGATTCAAGCTAGGGACTGAAATTGTAAATGAAGTCACTCCGCTTTCTAAAGAAGTAAACGAAATTCCTGATATTAAATCAGCATCTTCTTGTGACTTTTGATTTTCATTTGGTATCCTTTTTTAGATGAAAATTATAGGGAATATCAAGCTTGTTACAAAGTTTTTTAAATTGTTACAGATCATCTCTTCATTTTGATCGATGTTTGGTGGTAACGGCACCTCCAGTTGCTATGGCATATGGCCTTGGTATTCTGGGGGGTATTTCTGTCGGCTCTGTTGGTCTTGTAGCAGGAGTTATTTCTGGAGGTGTCGTAGGTGTTATATTTAATCTTGGCATGCAGTACTCACTTGAGGTGAGTGGATTGAGTGAACAAAGGCAATATGCATTGATGAATAGATTGATTACAGATGCAAGCCTATCTAAGGAAGTAAAGCAAGTTGCTGTAAAGATTAACAAATTTGTGGCAAGAACCCCTGTTTTTTTAGACAGATCTCACGATCTACATGCCTTCCATGCCGATGTTCATTTATTATCTAAAAATTTCTCAAATAATCCGATGTACAAGTTATCTTGGGATGAGGTTCTAAAGAGAATGCAACATCTTTCGGTACGTGACCCTAGAGGAAATTTGCAGAAGATCGATACCTTTTATGCTCGTAAAATTTTATGGAACCACAAAATATCTTATTCTATAAATTTGCTAGATCCAAAAAGTAGTGAAGCAGAAAAAGAGATCGAAGATTGTGTCCATTTGCACAACGAATGCTTTGCAGTATTTGAAGATGTATACAAGCAGTTTTTACGAAAAATACTTAGAAATCCAAATATAACATGTTTTGTGGCTAAAGACATACATACAAAAGAAGTGATTGGCTTTATATGGGGCAAAAGGGACGATCCAAAGCTGCCTGTTTTTCGTATTCATGGGCTAGGGCGCAAGGCTTCTGCTGCAAGACTCGGTATAGGTGATGA
>VGMB01000097.1 GCA_016866585.1 Chlamydiota bacterium | reverse complement strand
GGAAAAAGGGATCGATTCTGATAGTCCCCTGTCTGAAATGAGCTCAGAGCAGCTGCAGTTCTTCTTCCACGGCGCGCAAGATAACAATAGCGAGAAAAAGAAATTAAACCTCTCTTGGCGTGGTTTAAACAACGCTTTGATATCGTATTGTAAATCATCGCATGGAACAATCCGCCCTACATTATCTGCTATGATGCAACAAACAACATGCCTGTCATGCGGCGGAACTCGATTAAATCCCCTAGCAAGGAATGTAAAACTTAAAGAAAAATCACTTCCAGATGTTTGTAAAATGCCTATAGAAGATGCTTATCGATTCATAAGTGGTATTGATGTGGATAATCAACTGTTTTTAGAAGAGACTTTACAGCAACTTAAAAACAGAATGCATTTTTTAAACACTATCGGTCTTGGATACCTCTCTTTAGAGCGTAGCGCCCCGACCTTAAGCGGTGGAGAGACACAGCGCATAAGGCTCAGCCGTCAGCTAGGAAGCGGTCTTACCGGCTGTCTTTATGTTCTTGATGAACCGACCATAGGTCTACACCCACATAACAATGAACTTCTTAATCAAGCACTCCGTTCTTTATGTGATTTAGGCAATACGCTTCTCTTAGTGGAGCACGACCCAATGACGGTTAAAATTGCGGATAGGATCATTGATTTCGGTCCCGAGGCAGGTCATCTTGGTGGAAAAATCGTGGCTGAAGGAACTGTAGAAGAAATACTAAAAAATAAAGACTCATTGACTGGCGCATATCTGAGCGGAAGAAAAAAAATACCTATTCCTGAAAAAAGAAGAAAAGGAGCAGAACATCTATCAGTAAAAAATGCCAGTGTCAATAATCTAAAAGGTTTCGATGTTAAAATACCCGTGGGGGCAATTACCTGTGTTACTGGAGTTTCAGGGGCAGGTAAATCTACTCTAGTTTTAGATGTAATTAGACCCTGTATGGAGAAACACATTCTCTCCAAATCAGATGCTGATAGTGTGCAATTAGAAAACACCGTGGTTGAAGGAGTAAATCATTTTGACAAGTGTCTAGTATTAGATCAAAATCCTGCGGGACATACTAACAGGGCTGATGTCAGTACATATGTCGATGTACTCACTCCCCTCCGCCATCTATACGCCTCGCTCAAAGAGGCTAAAATTCGCGGCTTGCAAGCAAAAAACTTCAGCTTCAACCATAAAAAAGGGATGTGCTCTAGCTGCCTAGGTCTGGGAACCAAACATATTACCTTGCAGTTCTTGCCTGCCGTTAAAGTGCCATGTGACAGCTGTAAAGGACACAGACTTAATCCTCTCAGCCTTCAGGTCCTATACAAAGGAAAACATCTTGGAGATGTTCTTCACATGAGCGTAGAAGAAGCTTTACTCTTCTTTGAAGCCATACCTAAAGTACGGCGTATTCTAGATACGCTTGTCTCTGTTGGCCTCGGATATTTACAACTAGGACAAGAGATAGCTACTTTATCCGGGGGTGAAACTCAAAGACTGAGGCTGAGTAGAGAGCTTGCTAAGAGATCCTCAGGTAAAACCCTATATATCCTCGATGAGCCCTCTATAGGACTTCATAGTGAAGATATAGCCAAGCTGGCTTCAATATTTCAAAAGCTTGTGGACAAGGGCAATACGATCATCATGGTGGAGCACAACCTGGATTTAATAGCTGGAGCAGACATGATCATAGATATAGGACCTCAGGCTGGCAAACGAGGTGGAAATCTTGTAGCCGTTGGGACTCCAGAGCAAGTTTGTTTAGTAAAAAGCTCTTTGACAGCCAAATATCTAGATGAACATTTACTTTCTCACAGAAACTGCAGAGCTTGATCAAAAGTGTGGCTTTTATTATGGTCAAAAAAAAGGAGTTTTACATGACTCAGCCCATATTTTCTAAAAAAAGAGCAAATTCAATTTTTGTCTCTCTGCTGCTAATAGGTCTTGCTTTCGTTTCTTATTCCGGCAGCTGGCTACCCGGTATAATCTTAGCTCTAGGCATACCTCTTGCGCTTAGACAATTTTTACTGCACAAATATTATGATGTAGTGGTGACTTTGTTCATCTTTATTGGTGCATTTATTACTGCACAGTTTCAAGATTCAACAACTTTGATAATTCCAATTGTGTTTACTTTAGGTGGTATTTACATCTTTTTTAGAGACTATATTGAAAATATTACCGTAAAAGAAACCGAGATAGAAGAAGACATTAATGAAGAGATCGAAGAAGAGCAGCACCCCAAGTAAGGGAGTTGCTGCTCCAGTTGGGCATGCATATTGATTTTACTGAAAATAATCAATACACATGACCTCCTTTACTTCCTTCATCGTCCTTTCTGCAACCTCTAGAACAGACTTGGTTCCCTTAGCTAAGATTTCCATGACAGCCTCAGGATCCTTAGCATACTCCTCCCTTCTTAAGCGTATTGGCTCTAAAACGGCCTGGAGTACCTCATTTAAGTATTTCTTCACCACAGAGTCGCCAAGTCCCCCGCGCGCATAATGAGCTTTAAGTTCTTCAACCTTTTGCGTATCAACGTCAAAGGCGTCTAGGTATGTAAAGACAGGATTCCCTTCAACCTTTCCGGGATCTTCGACCCTAAGATGACCTGGATCCGTGTACATGCTTTTGACCTTTTTAGCCACAACATCCGCAGAATCACCTAGATAGATACAGTTACCCAGAGACTTGCCCATTTTGGCTCCGCCATCGGTGCCAGGCAGTCTGGCTATCTTAGGTATAATAGCCTGCGCTTCGACGAATACATTCCTTTTATAAATTCTATTGAAATGACGAACCAGCTCATTAGTTTGTTCTATCATGGGAAGTTGATCCTCACCAACCGGAACTATTTCCGCTTTTACTATAGTTATATCTGCCGCTTGACTAACGGGATAAACCATAAAACCAGCAGGAACACTCTCTTCAAAACCCTTTTGCTTAATCTCTTGTTTCACCGTCGGATTATGTTTTAGCCTATTCCAGCTTACTAAATTCAAATAAAACATTGTCAATTCGGCCAACTGAGGAATCATTGACTGAATAAAAATGGTCGACTTAGCAGGATCTATCCCCACGGCCAAGTAATCCAGGGCGACTTGTAATACGTTTTCTCTTACTTTTCTTGGATTATCCGCATTGTCAGTCAAAGCCTGGGCGTCTGCTATCATAACGTACTGTTTATGAACATCTTGCAATTGCAGCCTGTTTTTTAAAGAACCAACGTAATGCCCTAAGTGTAAAGGACCTGTCGGCCTATCTCCTGTAAGTGCAACTTTTCTCTTTTCAGACATTTTACAACTCCATTCACCTTAGATATATAAAAAATAGAAAGTACATTTTACTAATACGGATGTTGTTGTATAGCAATAAGTTTACAAAGTAACTATTTTCAACGAAAAAACGTAATAATATAAATTTTAAAAAGACATATATCGAAATTATAAATTTACTTTTTCCTCCTTTTTTGTTAAAATATTATTATCGAGTTTAAATAATCTGGTGTATTATGCCATCTTTTAACCCACTGTCGAGAGATGCGGGACCTTCAATTCAAACACATACTCATAATCAAACCACTTCAACTTTTAGTTTTTCAAGGATATTAGATTATTGCAGAAGCGTCATTTCTTCAATCACCGATTCATTCAACTCCACCACCTCTTTAGCGAGCATGCAAGATCACCAAGTAACTATTGGCTCTGATAACAGCTCAGGCTTCTTAAACACCCTACACTTAAGGATGACAAGAACTACACAAATTCCCATAGAAAGCCTTGAAGCGCAAATACAAGCTATAGATCAAATGATCTCTTGCAGACATACCAGTGAGTATCAGGATTTATACCGTAGACTACCTCAAGAAACAAAAAACATCATTTTATCAGCCCTGACTCACGCATATCACAAGACAGATTATCCTCGCGTTATAGAAGCAATCCTCATAAGTAATGTGGATATTCTGAAGCAAGAAATTCCTGCAATCATTCACTCTAGCGGTGGAACAGTACTGCAGCAGGTTAAAAACAAACTGCTACTTGAAAAAGATAAAGCTCAGGGAGTGATCACAGCGGTTGATAAATTAACTCCTATCGAAAATTTAAGAATAGCAATCGAGGATCCTTCAAAATTTAATGAGGAAGTTCTAGCCGTATTTGATCAACTGCCCGAAAGATTAAAAAACAAGACATACGGCGAAGTTTATCAGTTAACCAAACATAGAGAACCTCAAGGATATAGAGGGAAATGGGGTGAGGATAGTACACGAACAAACATCCGCATATTGAAAGAGCTTACAGACGAAACAGGTCTTACTATTTTAGAAAAAATGACAAGAAGCGTTAAGGCAGATGCTTCCCAGGAGCTAGAAGACGGAGAAAATAAAGAATTGTTCCGCTCTTGCTATGCTAGCAATCTATTTAACCATCAAGAATTAAAAGTTCTGTGGAAAAAACTACCTCAAGAAACAAAAATAGAGCTCTTTAGTACGCTAAGTTTAGAAGGCTCTCCCGAAGACACTCACTTCTATGGTAAAGGCATCCGATCCGAATTATACAACTTCTACGGCACTAATAGGCAAGCGGATGGAAAAATTCAGTTTCGAGTATTTGCACCAAACGCCAGGGATGTAAAAATCGACATCATCAAATATGTAGATGATGCCCAAACTCATCGGTCTGTAAATCAAATTACCATGAAGAAAAATATAAAAACCGGTGACTGGGAAGCTCTTACAGAATTAGATATCGGCACAAAATACCAATATATAATCTCCCCCTCTGATAGCCGCACTGTTTTAAGAAAAGCTGATCCTTATGCTAAGGAGTCTAGCATAGGTTATTTAAATCACAAATTTCAGCAATTCTCTGTTGTGGCCAATGAAGATTTTCACTGGGGAGATGCTGAACAAGCGTTCCTTTCACAAAGATCAACTAGTGCAACAGAAACACCAAGAGGAGCAACGATCTATGAATTGCATGTAACCTCCTGGAAAAAGAAAGAAGATGGCTCAAATCTAAATTGGGTAGAGCTTGGCCAGCAGCTATCAGAATACTGTTGTGAAATGAACTATACACATGTTGAGCTCATAGGAGCCATGGAGCATCCATCAGAGAGATCGTGGGGATATCAAGTTAGCGGGTATTTCAGCCCAAATCATAGAATGGGCACCTTATCTCAGTTCAAGGAATTTGTAAAAATAATGCATACAGCTGGCATTCAAGTGATCGTTGACTGGGTACCAGGACACTTTGCTTTGGATGAATTTAATACATCTAAGTTTGATGGATCTGCTATCTACGAGCATTCCGATAGCCGGAGAAGCTATTTAAGCTGGGGGGTAGTTGCACACGATTTTGAAAAAAGATACATTCGAGACTATCTAATATCTTCTGCCGCATATCTTACCAAAGAACTACATATTGACGGATTGAGAATAGATGCTATGGATCCTATTCTTCACACGAACAAGTGTAGAGCATCAGCACCTTCTGGAAACCCCCTATTTCTTCCTCATCCTAAAGGTAAAAATGGATATCCAACTAAAACAAGTGAAGGTCATGAATTTATCGCTGAGACCCACCCTGACGCAAAGAAGTTTTTTAGGGATCTAAGCTGTATAATTCGAAATAACGATGACGGCTCTCGCTCTGGTGTTTCCACCTTTCCTGAAGAATCTTCAGGATTTCCCCTTTTAACATCTCCAGTTTCTTACAAAGAAAAAAACACTACTGAAGAAACTTTTAATCAAAGAGGCCTTGGCATGACGGCGAAATGGGACATGGCTCAAAATTGGAAAGAAACACGCTCATACTGGAATGTTACACCTGAAGATAGATTTTTCAGTGCTCTCATAGAAGCGTTAATGAACGATCAGAGTGAATACATTGTGTCTGCCTTGAATCATGATGAAGTTTCTCACAGTAAAACAAAAGAAGCATTTCCACATAGACGAGCTCTCAAAGACTCTAGTCAAGATCAAAGATCTCTTGATAGAAAACGTCAGATTGAACTCTACCATGCATTTAGATACTTTCTTCCTGGAATAAAGCTAAATATGATGGGAATTGAATTCAACCAGCAGCAAGAATGGAGTGGTCGACTTAAAGAATCTATCGATGCCCAAGAAAGGGGCGAGTCTCAAAAAAGTGCTGTTGAGTGGGGCTTACTATAAA
>VGMB01000096.1 GCA_016866585.1 Chlamydiota bacterium | reverse complement strand
AAACTCCTTAAACTGTAACCCGTTAGGAGATGAACACACTCTATGAATATAGTAAATAGGAATCAAATATTTGACAAATTCAGAGGGTTGAAAAGAATTACCAAAAATATTGATCCACCTATGAGCGCCATTGATCTGTTGACCAATACCTGGAATAAACACAAGTACTAGAAGGATAGTGAAAAAAAACAAAACAGGACCACTTAATTTTAAAAGAGAATGATATCCTATACCCCAAAGTAAATATGCAAAAAAACAGCCAATAAATGAGTAGAGGATTTGTTTGATCAATGCATGGTGAATATTTTTATCTAGAGATCTATCAAGCACTTCCGCAGAAGTGGTATTAAAAACCATCAAAAGACCCATGGCAAAGATAAGGGATATACAAATCAGTAAACACAGGCCTTTTTTATTCATAGTTTTATCGAATACGTATTTGGTCACCGGGTTTTAATTTTCTAGCTTTAGCTTCATCCATATTATTTAAGCGAAGCAAATCTTCAACCTTAATATGATTTTTCACAGCTATTGTCCAAGGATTGTCTCCAGACTTAACAACGTAGTACTTAACAGAAGAATCACCATTATCTGGTTGAGCTGATGCAGGGACAGAAGATGCCGCTGGTTTTGCTGCGACAACAATATTTGGAACTTTGAGAACCTGACCAATGTGAAGACTTGTAGAAGATAACTTATTTATTTTCATTAATTCTTGAACAGTGGTGCTATGAACTTTGGCAATTTTTTCTAAGACATCCCCTTTCTTGACTTGAATCTCTTTAAAAGGAGATGGGACCTGAGCGGAGGATACAGCTACAGTAGATGAATCCGTAGAAGTTAGATGTTCTGAAGCTTTAGTTAATGCATTCAAATCATCAACAAAGTTATTAGACGTTGAGGGAATAGGTTCTACAAATGAGGCAACAGCCTCAGACTTATGAGGTGTTTCCGTTATAACAGCTGTACTTTGAGCCTCCAGCGGATTTTGTCTAGTATATTGACTGAGTACTTGATCAACCTCATCCCCAATAACCACTTTAGATTCCATTTTTGATACATGGTCCGTGAAAGATATATTGTTTTTTTCTTTTGCAACAGGAAGATTCGTTGCACCTGCATCTCCACCTTTTAATGCACTGACAAATAAAATTATCAAAAGTCCCGCATTTATCAGTGCCGCTACTATTATCGTATCTCTACGGCTCATTTTTTCCACTCCTTGGCTCTAACAAATTTACACATTTCTGGAATTCTTCACCTCTATGTGCATAATCCCTGAACATATCAAAGCTTGAACATCCTGGGGATAAAAGCACAACATCACCAAAACTTGCGCTAGCAGAAGCCAAGGCTACGGCTTCTGATAAAGAACCCACACTAGTAACTTTAAAAAAAACACCTAATTCTTTGCGAATTTTTTCCGCTGATTGTCCAAAAACAAACAACTCTTTGACTTTATCTTTGAAATATTGAGTCCAAATCGAATAACTCGCTCCCTTATCAACCCCACCTGCAAGCAATATTACCGGACGGTTCATGGAAGAAACTGCTTGTATCACAGCATCTATATTAGTACCTTTGCTATCATCAAAATATTGAACTCCGTCTATTTCTCTAATAAATTCCAATCTGTGAGCGGGCTTTTTAAAAGACATCACACCCTCAATAAAATCAGCAGAACTCACCCCTATAGATCGACAGAGAGCCCAGGCAGCTAAAATATTCATATGATCGTGCCTAGGGAGCGAACCGATTGATGCAGGCATGAAAAACTCAGTTTTATCCCATTCTTTAACGGCTATTCCATCCGTCCATAGATTAGATGATATATCATCGCCAAAAGTTAAAAAATGCTCACTTAGTAGATGGCCATAACTTTTCGCTATTGGACTAAAAATATAGAAGGAAGCTCCTTCTTTAAGGCACGATTGGATTTTAAATTTCGCCTCTGCATAGGCATCCATATTGCCATATCTTTCTAGATGGTCAGGAGTAATATTTAGAATAACAGCAGAGTGAAAAACCTTCGAAGTTAAAGTTTCAAGCTGATATGAGCTTAGTTCCGCTACGACTATTTCTCCTGGATCCAATCGATGCATATTATCTGTCAAAGCAGCACCTACGTTTCCCAAAGCCCTAGCTTTGTATCCAGAACGATTAAGAATATGCTCAACCATTAGGGTTACTGTTGTTTTTCCATTTGTGCCTGTAATAGCCAAAGCTCTTCTATTTCCTAAAGATCTAAAAGCCAATTCAGCTTCTCCTATAACTGGGACTTGAGAGCTTCTAGCTTTTTCTAACATCTTATGAGTAGTTGGAATTCCGGGAGAGACAACAATCTCATCAAAAGAGGTAACATCTATAGGTTCTTTATCACTAAAAATATAAGCACCTAGATGCTCTAATTCTTTTATTTCTTCTAAATCGAAAATGCGATCTAAATTTCCATCCACGCCAACTACTTCACAACCCTTTGAAAGCAAATATTTGCAAGAAGATCGTCCACTTAATCCTAAGCCTATGACCAATACTTTTTTTTTCATAGATTGCCTCATTGAAATTTTAAGGAAGCTATACCTATCATAGCTAGCAACAAACTAACAATCCAAAAACGTAAAACCACCTTGGTTTCAGGCCATCCCTTATATTCAAAATGATGGTGTAAAGGAGCGCATAAAAAGATTCTTTTTTTATTTCTTAACTTATAACTACCTACTTGCAAAATTACTGACAAGGCCTCAATAACAAATATCCCCCCGATAATAGCAAGTAAGAACTCTCTACGCAAAAGTATCGCACTAACACCTAAAACTCCACCTAGAGATAAAGAACCTGTATCACCCATGAAAACTTGTGCTGGATACCCATTATACCATAAAAAACCCATACAGGATCCTGTCAAAGCAAGTAAGTAAACTGCTATTTCACCGCTATCTTCTATGTACAAAACATTCAAGTATCTGGACAATTCAATATTATTAGAAATGAAAGCAAATAATGCCAAGACCACTGAGACCATAATTAAACAACCTGCAGCCAAGCCATCCAAGCCATCTGTTAAATTCACTGCATTTGAAGTTCCAGTAATAATAAAGAGAATAAATATAAAACCAAAAAAGATACCAAAGCCTTTAAGAATAACAACTGGATCTTTAAAAAAGGGCATGTAATATTGCACTGAATATTGTTGAGTATTTAAATTAACAGAAAGATATTCAATTTTACCCGATTCATTTTCCATTTTTTGTATAGATTCTTTAGCTATGGGAGGATTTAACCACTTCCCATTATGAAAAGCTTGAGTTATTGAAGGACATAACAAATAAAGAGCTATCAAGCTAGCTAATAAAAACTGAAAAAGAACTTTTTTTCTACCCGAAAGCCCCTTGGCATTTTTATACTTTAGCTTTAAATAATCATCGTAGCCACCAATAAATCCTAGCCAGACTGTAGTTATCAATAAAATCAAAGTAAAGCTTGATCGCAAATTCATCAAAAAGAACATGCAAAAAATCATAGAACTCAAAATAAGAATGCCCCCCATAGTTGGGGTGTCTTTTTTCTTTTGATGCAGTTGTGCAAGAACAGGGCATTCATCTGTTCGTATAGATTGCCCAATTTTCATTTCATAAAGCTTTTTAATAAAGGGAGGACCTAGAAAAACAGTAAAAAGAAGTCCTGTTACAGCAGCTAGTATCATCCTCGTGGATGAATAATAAAAAGCAGAGGGGACTTTCACCCCATAGTAATTTAAAAATTCGATTAAAAGTAGTAGCACAGTAGAATCATTCCCAAGTCATTTTCATTTTTCTTGCATCTTACCTAGGCATTCCTAAAAAAACAAAACCTATTTATACATCCATCAATTTCCATAGAGAAACACTATTAGATGCCTTAATTAAAACCACATCACCAGGTTGGAGCTCTTTCTTCAAAAACTGATTAAGTTCTGATAAGCAATTAAAAAATCTTGACGGCTTTCCACTAAGATCAAAGCCCTCTTTTATTGGCAATGACTTATCTCCATAACAAATCAAGATGTCTACATACGTAGAGGCAAATCGACCAACTTCTTCATGATAAATTTCAGAAAGAGAGCCAAGCTCGACCATATGTCCAAGAATTGCAATAGACTTAGCTCCTAAAGAAGGTTTAGGTAAGTTTGCGAGAGCTGCTTTCATTGAGTCCGGATTTGCATTATAAGAGTCATTAATAAATGTGACTTCATTTCTTATGATTCTTTCGAATCTTTTTTCCAAAAAATGCAGCTTCTTAACAGCCTCTCCAATCTGATTCCATGAAACATTAAAGAATCTTGCAACAGCAATGGCGGCTAGTAAGTTTTCCAAAAAATGAGACTCTTCAAAATTAGGTGATAAATCATAAAAAGTATTTTGATTTTCAACTCTTACAAATCCCTTATCTTTTTTTAATTTGAAATCAGCACTTGAAGATTCCAATGTTGAATAACGAATGAAGTTTTTTCCTTTATTTTTTTTGAATACATCAAAAGTTTCAACCTGTTCATTGATCACAGCATGCTGTGTCTTGTCACTGGAAAGAATCTCCATTTTAGCTTCAGCAATACCCTCGAGTCCTTTTTCAAAATGTTCAATATGTGCTGGGGCAATTCTTGTAATAACAGCCAAATCTGGTGGCGCAATTTGTACTAAAACTTCAATTTGTCCATAAGAAGACATCCCCATTTCAAAAATTAGGATATCTTCTTCAAAATTACCATGGTTCAGTACACTAAGGGGTAATCCAATCTGTGAGTTAGCATTTCCTGGGGTTTTAAAAACTTTATATTTCGAAGACAGAAGAGTATAACAGAACTCCTTGGTTGTAGTTTTTCCAACTGAACCAGTGATGGCAACGATCTTTTTATTCTGTTTAGATAAAAAATCTCTAGCAAGAGATTGAAGTGCAACCAGAGGATCCTCAACCCTTATAATTAATGCATCCGAAGACGAAAACTCAAATTGTTTGCTAACAACGCAGGCGATTGCCCCATTTTTAATAGCAACTTCTATATAGTTATGACCATCGGTT
Organism: Chlamydiota bacterium; assembly: GCA_016866585.1. GTDB lineage: Bacteria > Chlamydiota > Chlamydiia > Chlamydiales > Rhabdochlamydiaceae > VGMB01. The sequence continues at coordinate 1,126 of VGMB01000096.1, read as the reverse complement.
TTATTTCCTTGTAAAGCAAAAAAAACAAACCCACTTTCCACTTTTCTGCTATCAACAGCAAAGCCTTTAATAGGCATATTGCTATTCAAGTTCAAACAAAATAATCGCCCAAAATCTCCTAATGTAATTCCCAGCATACCACCCCCCTAAACAAGACAAGACAAGACAAGACTATTGATCATCCGATTAGGCAAAGTCAAGAATTCTAAGATCCTTTGCAGTAAATTAGCTAACCAGTTTTCAGATAAGCGATCAAAAATGATAAATCCAAATTAAAATATAATTTTCGAATTGACCATATTACCCACCTTGAGCATAATGATTGCTAAATTCATTAAGGTGGCATGGCCAAGTGGTAAGGCAGAAGCCTGCAAAGCTTCCATTCCCCAGTTCGAATCTGGGTGCCACCTTATTTTAACCCCCGTACTAACTTGCTTTATATTATTCCAACTCCCATAGGAAATCTTAAAGACATTACGTATAGAGCCATCGAAGTTTTATCATCTTGCGATTACATATTATGCGAAGACACTCGCCATAGCATAAAACTACTGAATCATTATAACATTAAAAAGCACCTCCAAAGCTACCATCAATTTAATGAGTCTAGCAAGCTTACAAAAATCATTGAAGATCTGCGTGATGGAAAAAACATAGCGCTAATAAGTGACGGTGGCACACCAGGTATATGTGATCCAGGGGCTACACTCATAAAAGCATGTAAAGAACAAACTATCCCAATGACTTCTTTACCAGGACCATGCGCAGTAACTACAGCTTTTAGTTTATTTGGATCTAATGAACCATACTTTCAATTTCTAGGTTTTTTCCCAAGAAAAGAAAAGGAAACACACCTTTTTTTAATTAAAATTTTGCATTACGATGGTGTATCTATATTCTATGAAAGCCCTCAAAGAATAGTAGACACTCTAACGATATTAAAAAAATTCGCCCCAGAAAGAGAACTTCTAGTTGTTAGAGAAATATCTAAAAGTTTCGAAGAAATGATTAGCGGGAATGCACAAACCATGCTTGATCACTTTTCCAAACAAGATCCTAAGGGAGAGTTTGTAGTCTTAGTCGAAAAAATGAAAGATAATTTTTTTGAGACTATGGATATCAGAGA
>VGMB01000095.1 GCA_016866585.1 Chlamydiota bacterium | reverse complement strand
CCATGTATCGGACAATCCAAGCTGCTCAGTTCCTACAACAACAGCAACAGGACCAGAAAGATCTGCATCAGTATATTCGACATCTGTATTGGGTGTTGAAGAAAGAATTTGGATATTATTCTCTTTTAGCCAAGACAGAGTCTCAGAGCTTGTGGCTTCTACGACAGGCAAAGTAAAAAGAGTACCTACACTTGCACGAACAACATTAGGATTATAAATGTCAGTGCATCTATCACAAACAATAACACCATCGACACCTGTTGCATCGCAAGAACGAAGTATTGTTCCCAAATTACCTGGTTTTTCAATAGATTCTGCTACAAGAAAGACTGGATTTTTTTTCTTACCTAAGGTGTTAGACAGATCTGATAGAGAAAGCTTCATTTGCTTAACAACAGCAATAAGCCCATCAGGTCTATCTCTATATGACAATTTAGAAAACACCTTCTTATCGCACAAGAATACATCAGAGCCCTTTAATCTGATCTGTTCTATAAGGGCATTTTCATTTTCCCCTAAAAAAAGCTCTGGGCAGATAAAAAGAGTTATAATTTTACTATTTTTATCCGCAGCACGTTTAAGCTCTCTATACCCTTCTACTAAAAACAACCCAGTCTGATCACGATCTCTTCTATCGAACAACTTAGATGCAGTTTTGATCTTAGGGTTTTGTAAACTAGTGATTTCTAAAATTGGTTTCATATAAAACATCTTTTTTTGCAAAGATTATACCCAAAAGCCAATTTTAACCCGTAGCAAAGAAACTAAAAAAGCTCATATATCTGATGCAGGACATCCAAATTTTATCTTTCTATATAAAAGAGCGATGAGCCTATTCACCGTCATTAAAATAATAGTTTCCCTTACTCCTTTAAGATGCATACTAAAGACATCAGGATCATGTCCCCTTCTGCCTATCGCCGCCCATATTGTGCCGACAGGTTTCTCTATTGATCCACCAGAAGGACCTGCAATACCTGAAACAGCGATACCATAATCAGAATGAGTGACTGCAAAAAGACCTTTCAACATTTCTTTTACCGTATCAGCGCTCACTGCGCCAAAGCTATCAATCACTTCTGGAGGTACATGTAAAACATCTTTTTTAAGTTCATTAGAATATGTAACAAGGGATCCCAAAAAAAAGTCTGAGGCTCCTGGAAGTAAAGTCATTTTATGTGCTAAAAGTCCTCCAGTACAAGACTCTGCGAAACTTAAAGTCGATCCCTCTTCTATTAGTAAATCAAAAAGGGCCTCTTCGATTTTTCCCGATCTACTTTCATAAACATTAGAGGGGAAAGTATTGATTAAATCTTGTTTTGCTTTAGATAGAATAGAAGGGTCTACACCCCTTAGAACCACTGTAAGGACTCCGTATCCAGGATAAATTCCAATATCAATCCCATTAAATTTTTGATTTAGCTCTCTTAAAGAAGGATCTAATTTATTTTCCGATAACAATGAAAAAAAAACTTTTTCTACAAACAGTCTATCTTTATCAAATATCTTTTCTTTGAGAAGAGGAATAGCCTCATTTTCCAGCATGGGGGTCATCTCTACAGGTACACCCGGCATCAAAATAAGGCATTTACCTTTATCCTCAAAAAAAAATCCGGGAGCTGTACCGACTTTATTTCGTAATATCTTAGCTTTTGTAGGGACGGTAGCCTGATCTTGTAAAGAGGTCAGCGCAGTCCCGAATCTATCAATTAAATCCTGATAGACATCCTGATTTAGCGTGAACTCTGAAGAAAATATGTCCGCAGCTACAGCCCTTGTTATGTCATCAAGGGTAGGTCCTAGCCCTCCTGTTGTGATAACAATATCACAGCGGCTTAATGCCTCTTGTATCCCCTTTTTTAAATCTTCATATTCATCAGGTAGAACAGTATGCCTTGAGACCCTTAACCCAATTTTAGCAAGCGACGCACTTATATTGGTGCTGTTGGTATTTACCACCATGCCCTTTAACACCTCATCTGCTATAGCAATGATCTCAACGTTCATTTTGTTCCTTTATCATTAAAATTGGGTACAGAAACATTATTAGCCATTAGCTTTTTATGACTATTGATCCAAGAGAAACACTGTTTACCTATCCGGAAAGGAGCCCACATCTTTTTTTCACTAATTTCTATAGGAGTAGGAATAGTATTTTTACGCAACCATTTGACTAAGTTTTTAAAAAGTTGGGTATTAGGGAATCGCTCAGATTCATCAATTTTGAAAAACTCATGGGTATGGGGATCTTCAAAAATTTGGGGATAGGAAAATTGAACACCCCAATGGATGCTATCTTTAGTCATAACCATAGAATGTATCTTGTGATCAACATGAGAATAAAAAAAATGGTGGAGCTGCATCTGAATAACAGGCCTAGATACTTTTGTAATTACCCTCTCACCAGAAAGAGGAACAGCGTAAACAGTAGAAAGATCTTTGGTGAGATAGTTACAGAAACACCTTCTATAGTAATTCTCATCAAGATCCTCGCTATTTACAACAGATTCAATATATTTGACGTACTGCTGTAAAAAATCTTCATGAGACAATAAAACTGAGTCAACTTGTACAGGTCCGTAAGAGGGAAGAATAAAGAAATGACCAAGTGATTTTATCAAATCTTGCATCTCATCCACGCTGAGAATAACTTGATGTTTTAACCATTTTGATGCATTGAACGGCCCTTCTGCTTCTATAGAGCTCAACCTAACTATATTTTCTAACATATACACTTCTAATAAAATAACCTATGGTTTGCCCTTGCTTTGTTTTTTTTCTTTCATAGAGGAAAAAAACAAAACTACAATACCTAAGAATATCGAGCTATCTGCTATGTTGAACACAGGATAGGAATATCCCCAAAACTTAAAGTACAGCATGTCTATAACATGACCATAAACGAAATAATCTATAACATTTCCTATTGCTCCCGTGACTATGAGACTGAGAGCAAATCTTTTAATGTATGCTATCTTAGTGACGTAAAGGTACCCGACCATCCCTAAAATTATCATAATTCTAACTATAAGCAAATAGTTCTGATAAGATGAAAGAACACCCCAAGCGGCACCTTTGTTAACGACATGATTTATTGAAAAATCAACACCCAAAAAATCATAGAAAACAGGGATGCCCCCATAGGGATAAATTGTAGGGGCTTTCCAAATGGGAGGGATGCAGTAATAGGAATAAGCTTTTAAGGAAATATCTAGCGTTAGAATAAAAAGGCAAATTCCTATTAAAAACAGAGCCTGCTTAAAACTCATTAAAGAAGGCCCTTTTCGAGTTTTTCTTGAGCTTTTACTGTCATGGTTGCATAAGGAATGGCTTCTAGTCTGGGCAGAGGAATCTCATCACCAGAGATATCACAGATACCATAGGTATTTTCATCCATTTTTTCTAGAGCTCTTTCAATTTGACGTAATATGTCGAATTCCTTCGAACTTACTTGCAAGCTAACATTCCTTACAAAGTCATCAGTGCCTTCATCTGCTGAATGCTGAGAATAGCCTTTAGACTCATCGGGCGATGTAACATCACTACTTACACCTTTGACAAGGTGCGTTAATTGAGATTGTAAGTCTAATAGACGGATTTTAAATTTGTGCAATTCTTCTTTACTTAAAGGCATGATCACTTCCTTTGTTTTCAAATTCATAAGATCTTAATTCTTCTTTGCCGACAACTATTTTTAGAGCATTCTTCAGCTCATCGATATCCTTAAACCTGCGATACACACAAGCAAAACGAATATAGGCAATCATATCCAAGTCCTGCAAGTGTCCCATGATGATTTCCCCTATTTCTTTAGTGGAAATCTCTTTAACCTGTCTTTCCATAAGGTCTGAGGTAATCTTATAGGCTAAAGCTCTGACCTGTTCATGGCTCACTCTCGTGTGCCTGCATGCAGCATCCAGTCCTTTTATAAGCTTATCCTGCAAAAAGTCTTCGTAGGTGCCGTCTCTTTTTTGAACTTGGATAGTAAGGTCTATTGTTTCAAATGTGGTAAACCTTTTGAGACACTTTAAACACTCACGCCTTCTTCTAACTGCATTTGTTTCTGTTGCATTTCTTGAATCAGTAACCTTTGACTCTTCGTGATTACAAAATGGGCAACGCATGGTTTATCAACCTCATAATACTGCTTTATTTATACACAAACGTCTTTTAAAACAATTATTTAAAGACCCTTAATTTTAACTTTTTTTTGCATTGATCTGCCAAGAGCAAAGGAAAATATCTATAACCTTTAAATAAAGCAAATAGTTCTTTAGAGAAAATTACTCTACGGTTACAGATTTTGCTAGATTTTTAGGCTGGTCGACGTCTAATTTTTTTTGAATTGCCGTGTAGTAAGAAAAAAGCTGGAGGAAAACGGCTATAAGTAAAGTAGCCAAATAGTCATCAGTGTGAGGAATGATGTATTCATCTGAACACTCTGAAAAAAATCTTTTTCAAGGTTTTTGAATCCAGCAACTATAATTGGGGCGCGACGGGCCTTAGATTCCATGAGATTAGATATAATCTTAGTTTCAAGCGATTCATTAGCACATAAAACGATGGTAGGTACTTTTTCATCAAGGAGTGCAATCGGACCATGTTTCATTTCACCAGCTGCATATCCTACTGCATTTACATAAGCTATCTCTTTAAGCTTAAGAGCACCTTCCAAAGCTAAGGGGTATAATACACCTCTTCCTAAAAAATAAAAATCATGAAAACTGGCATACTTTTGTGCCAGGATGTCGATTTTTCTGTGTTCATCAAGAATCAGCCCAATTTTATCGGGAATAGTCTCAAGCTCAATCACCATGTTAGGGATATCCAAGGATTGCATATTTTTCAATTTGGCCATGAATATAGCTAAGAGATATAAGATAACTATCTGAGAAGTGAATGTCTTAGTAGAGGCAACCGCTATTTCTGGTCCAGCATGCAGAAGTATAGTAGCGTCAGCTTCTCTACATAAGGTTGATCCTTCAACGTTGCAAAGGCCGATAACAGGTATTTTTTTCTTTTTAAATTCTTCAACAACAGCGAGAGTATCGGCAGTTTCTCCAAACTGACTGAGTGTGATTACCAACATGTTTTTATGAAGAATCGGAACTTTATATCGATATTCTGATGCGATCTCAACCCTAGTTTCAATTTGGCTTAATGACTCAAAGTAATATACCCAAGAAGACCAGCATTGTACGAAGTACCGCATGCAATGATTGTAATATGATCTATATCAGAAAAATCCAGCTTTAACCCAGGCAGTTCTTTAAATAAAGGCTGTTTAGATAGCGGATCGGTGTACTTTTTAATCACTGTATGAACAGATGATTCCTGTTCAAATATTTCTTTAAGCATAAAGTGAGGGAATATGCCTTTTGAAATATCAGAACTAAGCATGTTTGGATGAGTTGCAATCACTTCTATCCTCACACCCATTTTATCATAAAAGATTGGATACTCCCCTTTTTTAAGCAAAGAAATAGCTCCATCTTTTAGAAAAAACAAATCCAAATCTAATCCTGCGAGTGCACTCGGATCAGAAGCAATGTATGTTTCCTTTGTCGTTTTTTGGTATCCCACTACTAAAGGACTCTTTTCTGCAGTAGCAATCAATGTATTTGGATGGTCTTTATGTATGATAGCAAGAGCAAAAGCCCCCTCTAACTTAGAAAATGCACCTATGCACGCTTTTAGAAAATCCCTCCTATATAAATTTGCAATGAGGGCTGGAACAACTTCAGTATCTGTATCTGATTTAAATACAGCATCCTTGAGGTTTTGTTTTATATGTAAATAGTTTTCAATAACACCATTATGGACAACAGCAACAGTATGATTTTTATCACAATGAGGATGAGCATTCCTAGCACACGGTTCGCCGTGAGTTGCCCATCTGGTATGAGCAATAGCAGTATGTGTAGAAAACGATTTTTCTTTTATCTTTCCCTCAAGAACAGAAATCTTGCCAGCTTCTTTAATTACGATGAGATTATCATTTTCTATAAAAGCAACACCTGAAGAATCATACCCCCTGTACTCAAGCTTTTTGAGTCCTTTGATAACGGCTGTAACCGCATCCTGATGTCCTAAATAAGCAAAAACGCCACACATAACAACACCTTTTTACATTTAAATTGATTGCTATTACGACAAGACAATCAAAAAGCAAGACAACATAATTATAAGGTCCTTCCGACTTTTTTGTGAAAAAATTCTAAAATGACTATCCTTTAGGTAAAAAAAGGATAGTCATATGAAAGAGCTTTACTACTATTTAATTGG
>VGMB01000094.1 GCA_016866585.1 Chlamydiota bacterium | reverse complement strand
AGAACACAAGAAGCCTTTGAAGTGCTCATGAGGTATCATAAAATAGACCCTACAAACCCCATCGTTGAATACTACCTTACAATAATCTGCGCGCAGCGCTACGATTATGTAAAAGCGTGGTCATTTTATAGTATTACAGAAAAGATCCTATCAGAAGCGCACCATACACCTAAGCTTTTAAAAGGGCTAAAGGCATCTTTACAAAAGGTATGCCCCCCTCCTTCTTAAGAGAATTTTTTAGGGATAATTAAGTTTGTTAGTGAATCGTTGTAACATACCTAAATAACGAAAATTCGATCTTAATAATTACACAATGTATTTCATTCTTTAAAAAAAAATAGATAACACATAAAAGAAGGTTATAAAATATTTTAATTCCTTGGGTGTTATGAAGACAAAAATTTCGATTCTTTCCGTTTTACTATGTATTGGATCTGGACATCTATTTGCTGACACAAATTTTGACCAACAGATGAGTCTGCAAGAGAAACAACAAACAGGTGTTGTAAACCTGACATTAAAACAAAGGGTGGCTCTTGCTGCATGGATAGATAAAAATTACAACCCGAAAAAACCAAGCCAGCCATCTACAAACTGTCCACCGCAGCAAGCACCTGCACCGGGAGCTCCTGCGATGATGCCAGAGTCTGCTATGGCAATGCAGCCACAAACACCTGCTGAGCCTTCGATAGAGTTACCTACAGCACCAGAACTTCCCGAATATAACAAATTAGGAACTGTGTCTATTTCTATGGTCATAATGGATGGCAAGCAATTATCTCTAAGTGATGATTCTAGATGGTTAGTATATCCACAAGATGTACAGATAGCCTCACTGTGGCTGACTCCTGCAATTGTAATAATAAAACCAGGAGTAGATCCGGATTTTAATTACTACATGACGAATACTTCAACAGGGCAAACAATAAGAGTGAGGAAGATGGCACCTGGACAGACATATGAAAACCCAGTAGAGCCTCCAACAACAAATGAACAACCGACAGCGCCTACAAATCCGTCCAAGAATGGTTCATAAGACCAATCAAGGGATAGGAGCCAAGTCATCCAATGATAGAACGCTCGTAACAGATACGATACGGTTTTCAAGTTGATTTGTTAATTCTCTTCGCTCCCTAAGGTAGTCTGCAACACTAGAAATAGTTGTGATCTGCTTTTGTGGAGCGATAAGGATCTTTCCTGATTTGAACATACTATAGCCATCACCGCCGTTAAGCATATAATCGACAGTGGCAACCTTATATATTTTATCTAGATCTAAAGGTTGATCACCAACTATTACACTTTTAATTCTTTCCCCTACGGGCATAGACTCATCAAAAGCAAAGCTTACACCAGAAATTTGGGGGAAGCGTCCAGCCTTACCCTCGAACTGAGAAACTCCATTTTCTAACGCATCTAAAATATTTCTACCAGATATCTCAACGCAAACATTGACGTTGCCAAAAGGCATCTCCACAAATAGATCTTTCATAGTGATATTGTATCCTGGCTTATATATTTTATTGCCTCGAATGATACCACCGGAAATAATTGATAAATCTGCATCACAAGCAATACGAAGAGCATCTGCAACGATGTTTCCCATAATATTGTCTTGAGTGCGTACAGAAGAATACAAAGTATTCATTTCTACTGAGGTGACAGCCAATTGCTCCGAGGTAACCTCATCCAATGTTTTGATGTACCCACCTACCACATGGGCCACAGCTGGGTCTTGGGGGATGTCTTTATTGATGATCACATTCCATGAAGGAAAGACCTTTGTTTTGCCGCTGATATCATCTTTTTCTACAATCAGATCAATGCGAGCGAGATAGTAAGCATTTTGTCCTGATTTATGTATGAAAGTTTTATCATCATACCAGGTTATAGGATCATGATCATGTCCACCGAGGATAACATCAATCTCGGGAACTTCTTTTGCCAGCTGACGATCTTCGTGCATCAGCAGATGGGTAAGGGCTACTATGACGTCAGCACCTTGATCTTTGAGTTCTTTGATCATTTTTCTTGCTGTAAAGGCAAGAGGAGAGAAACATACTTTCTTTTCGGTTGAAGATAGCTCGGGGGTCTCTACGGTGATGAGACCGAAAAATCCTATTTTAATCCCATCTGCATCAACAATAACGGTCTGTTTATCACCGGTAAAATACTTACCATCTACACCAAAAGCATTAGCCGTGAGCCATGGAAAGTTAGACTCTGCGATCCTTTTTTTGACCTCACCAGGGCCAAAATCAAACTCATGGTTTCCAAGCACGACCATATCGATTCCAAGCATATTAAACAGCTCAATCCTATGAGCTCCTTTATCAAAAATAGAAAGAAGACATGGGGATAAAAAGTCTCCATTTACCGTTGTGATATGGTGAGCAGAATTAGCTCTTTCATGATTTAGCAACGTTTGCATACCAGCAAAGCCTCCCCGACCATCTTTGTCAGGTTCAATTTCATACACATCATTAAACGATAAAATGGTGAAAGTGACGTTTTTCGCATCAAGAGAGAAGCAACAAGCAAGGCTAATGCAAGACAAAGATAGAGTGCAAACTTTTGAGATGGTATTACGAAAAAAACTCATGACTTACCCATAGTTATTTTTTGAAAAGTACTAAGGTAAACAAAAAAAAACTTTTGTCAAGATATTATATGCATTCTTCACAATGTCTTAATAGGATGTAATACAAAAATATATGATAAATATGGGAACAACCAAAGATATTTTCATAGCCATTAAAAAAGGAGGAGCAGCCCAAAGGCAGCTCCTCCTTTAACAAACCAACTGGCAATAAATTAGAATCCGAAGCGGATCTGTCCACCGTAGCTATGATCGCTGTAGTTACCTTGGAACACTCCATTGTAGTAGAGGCCAACAGTAAAGAGATCATCTTTGAAGTTACCTTGGAGGGTAATACCTGGAGAAACAAGGCTTCTGCTTGGAAAATAGCCATCGACTTCAAACGACTGGTCTACATCTTCAAATTCAGCATTGATAGTTTTTCCTTTCACACGAACTTCTCTTACCCAGCTGATCTTAGGAGAGACAGTCCACTGCATGCCTCTGATACAGAAGCAGCCTGCGAAGTTGATACCAAGTTCGTTTCTTATCATGATAGAAGTCTGGTCATCGATTTCTATATTTACTGGACCATTACCCTTTTCATGGAAACTATTTTCTGATTGAGAAATATAATCAAATGAATCGAACGGTCTAATTGTAAACCCTTTGAAACCGAAGTTTATCCCTGTATCAGCATGTGATAGGATCTGAGATCCATTGTGGCTGTTAGAGAAATTAAACCTGTTATTTTGTAACAAGAAGTTTCTATCCGAGCTGTAATCACTCCATCCGCCGAGGACAGCAATTGTTCCCCAGTACATTTTGCTGATAGCTGACATATACAAACCAGCATATCCAGTAGTGATGTCACCTGATCCGCGTCCATTTAACCAGTCGATATCAGAGCTTGTGTAAGCACCGAGAGCACCAGCATAGAGCACGTCAGCGAAGTGGTAGTCAACACCGGCGCTAAAGCCGCCCATGTTGTTCTGGAAGCCATATCCGAAGTCAGATACTTGACCTTGGTACATGTTATCGCCAAAGCCTGTTGCCCATACGTGGACAGGTTTTGCTTTAACATCACATGTTCCTGATGGAGTTGCGCTTGAAGCACAGTGCATAGCATCTAACTCTCTCTGAAAGCGTATAGAAAGGGTATTTCTTACGTTCACAGCGTTGTTCTCTTGAGACATTGCAAGAGCTTTGAGCTGCGAAGGTTGTACACCTTGAAGAGTTTCGAGGATGTCAGCAGATGATAGAAGCTTCAATTTAGCAAGCTTAGAGCAAAGAGCTGGAGAATCTGCAGCTTTGTCAAGAAGCTTATCCATAGCCACAAGCATTTTAACAGGTAAAACATCTGTTAATGCTGCAATCTTAGCAAGCTCTAGACGTTGGAAGTTGATACTATACTCTGTAGAGCCTACGCTATCATTTCTAACAAGAGCTACTTTAAATAGATCTGAATCTGATAATACACCATCAAATTCTCCTGTTACAGCTGGAGCTCGAACAAGAATTGCTGTTCTAATCTTCTTTGAAAAACAACCATCAGCAGGTACAAACATAGCTTTGACACCTTCACCAATAATCAGAGATCCTGCAACATCAAGACCTTCTGAAGAGCCGCATGGTGATCCAAGAGTAGCTATGCTTGAACCATCCTGAAGGGTTAAATCTGCGTCAACAGAGCTATTCCACGCTTGTACAGCAGGAGCCCCAAGTTTACCTGCTTGAAGAGGAGCACCTGATGCAGCTAGAGCAGATAAAGGACCACTACCTTCAGCACCAATAAGAACTCTAGCAAGTGGGTGAATAGTAAGGTCCCCTGCTATAGCTGTACTAGACAATTGTAATCTTGCTTTTGGATGAACATGCATTTCTGCAGCAGTAATTTCTGTATCGACATGCCTATGAAGAAAAAGCGCTCCATCTAGGTGAATACTACCTGAAGTAACTACTTGTGCATAATTCAAATCAGAACCACCTAGTAATTCAATATCATCTTCAGCAGTAAGAGAAGAGCCCGGATCCATACGAAAGGCTAATATCGTTGGGGCAACAACTTTGCCAGCAGAACTAAATACTGCATTTTTAGCAAGACCAATACCTGTTCGCCTTTTTATAGCTAACCATTTATTATTCGTTGCATCTTCAACGCCGATTTCAGCTGCATGTAAACCAAATGCTGGAGCAAATAGTGCAACAGCTTGCGCTGCCGGCGGCTGATACTCCCCTGGGCCACCTGCGCCTGGTTCGCCACTCACTTGTTGAACAAGAAAATTTCCTGCAGACTCAAAAGTACCATCAAGTTTTACAAAACGTGATGGTAGTTCATTAACTTCTACAGAAGCATCTTTTAAAGCCCAAGCAACAAGATTGCTTTTTAGACCTTCTTTTTGAACTTGTGTTAATTTTTGTAAGTTTCCTCTACGAGAAAGTGTATCAAAAGCATCACTAGCGCGGGACTGACGATTTCTAAGTATCGATAAATCCCTAGGTCTTGTGTCAGAACGAGTTCGTTCAATAATAAGACGTTGAAAACTTAATGTTCCGTCTGATGAACCTGGACCAACTATTGTTAAATCCCCTGATCTAGCTAGCTCTGCTCTTATAGCTCTGAGGTTTACAGTTTTTGCAGGCGCAACAGCAATCGTAAACTGATTTTTAGCACAACCAGCAGGAGCTCCCTTTAGAGATTCAACACTTATCAGAGCAGCTCCTACAGCCATATACCCTGAGTCATTGAAATTATCTAGAAATGATATAATACCACCATTCCTTCCAAATATCTTTGTACGCGTAGTCAGTTCAGATGGAGGGAAAATGTTTGTTACATCAGATACAGCAACTGAAGCTCGATCTCCAGCGATATCTACTCTTCTTAGAATAGCACCTTCATTTACAGCAAGACCAGATAGATCAAAAATTGCACCTGGGCCTGCATGAACATGAAAATTACCCTGGTCAAAAGATACATTATTAAAGTCTGCGATTGCAGCAACGGCTTTGATCTCTAAAGGACTATCTGCAAAATTTAGAAAAGAAACAGGAGCTCCGACACCTCCAATTGCTGCTAGACCACCTATAACCTCGATTATTGCAGCGTCTTTATCTGTTTGCGTAACAGTTACATCACTAAGAGTTAAGCCTCTATTGAGAATGTCTAAAGGTTGTTTTTCTATCTGTCGTAAATTCCCTCTAACAGTGAAAGGTAAATTAACTAAGTTAGAACCTCCACTAAAAGTAAGAAATCCTTCTTTCACAATAAATAGAGGTTTAAGCATAGCTGCAGCTTTAGGATTCAGAAGATCTCCTGGTTGAAGACCTACTAAATTACCTGCTCCACTTATGTCTAAGCTGCTTGCAGGGTTACCAGCATCTAGTTCGATCCTTTTAAATAAAAAACTAGTCCCTGACCCTGTAGCTATACTTCTAGCGATTGCATTTTTACTTGCTTTCAATTTAGCTAAATCGCTAAGAACTTCTCCGTTGTTAGAGAATATTCCATCTCCTGTAGCGCCTCTTTCTACCAGAGCTGGTATATTTGGACCTGGAGTAGCCATAGTAGCATACATACTTACTGCTGAGAAGCAGCAAATCGACGCTACGCCTAAAAATTTTGATATTGTTTTTCCTTTCATATTACGCCCATTGGTTTGTTTGGATAATATAATTCTCAAAATATACATATTACCTTTTTTTACAAACTTTTTTTTAAAAAAGAACATATATATATACAAAAACCTCAAAAAAGGATCGAAAAACTCTGTTCTTTAAGCCTGCGAGGATTTGAAAAACTCTTTAAGGTGACTTTGTAAAGAAGAAGGGACGC
>VGMB01000093.1 GCA_016866585.1 Chlamydiota bacterium | reverse complement strand
GAAAAAAAGAATCTGAAAATGACAGCCATACCGATCAACAAGGCAGTAGAAAGCAATGAGCACAGGGCATGATCACTGGATAAAAAAAATCTATACCGTATTACAGCAATCTCAGCAAACACCCATGTGGGGATCTCTTCCTAAGTTTGACTGGGATACCTTTTCGAAAACTTTATCTTCATCTATTGGGATCGATAATATACATATCGCATCTGCATCTCCAGAGTGGATTAAAAAAGATGACCTTCTCCGATCATCCAAGCTAGAAAACAGCCTTGAGATCATTAAAATCATGCCTTTTGAAGGCCAGATCCTATGGATAATGACACCTGAAGACAAGGAAAAATTCACCAACACCCTTCTCTGTGAAACTGGAGTAAAGGGATTTGCGGATCCACGACTGCAAGAGGGTTTTTATAAGTACCTTCTGCTTGAGGCATTAGCCTGTTTTGAAAAAACAGGCTCTTATCCAGACATCCATCCTCGCCTTGAAGATGAACAAATTCAAGAGGATACATTTTATGTAGCCAACATTAGCATTGGTCTAAACGGATCTACTCTATGGGGAAAACTGGCGGTTTCTGCAGGCATGCAAACAGCGATCTGCCAACATTATAAAGAAAAGCTACCAGATCTAAAAAATCATGCCCTATCTAAGGAATTAGACGTCCTACTCAAACTGGAGCTGGCCAGAACAACGCTAACTGTTAATGAATGGCAAAACTTAAAACATGGCGATTACATCGTTCTTGAGCATTGCTCTTATGACCCTTCGACCCAAAAAGGATCCTCTACTATTCTGCTCGAAGACACACCAATATTTAGAGCTAAAATCAAAAGAAACAGTCTAAAAATACAAGATTATGCATTTTTTTATGAGGAACAGCAGCCTATGCCCAGCGAAAACTTACCCCCAGAGGAAGAATCATTCCATGAAGAAGAATCTCAAGAAGAACAATTCTCAGATTCTTTTGAAGATACCGCCGATGATGAATCAGAACATATGTGGTCTGAAAAAGAAGAAACAACAGAAAACGTAGAAAAACTTATATCCTCAAGAGAAATTCCTCTAACTCTTGTAGTAGAGCTAGATAGAATTCGAATGAGCCTAGATAAGCTACTTCAACTCTCCCCTGGTAACGTCATCGAAATGGGAGTTCGTCCTGAGCAAGGAGTCTACATCACTGTTGGAGGGAAAAAAGTTGCTCAGGCAGAGCTTATTAAAATGGGGGATGTCATTGGTCTTAAAATACTTAAAATGGGTCAGCAGGACTAACCATGTCTCAAAATTTTTTTTATAAGCAAGATACTCTTCCAAATATGACAGAGCAAAAAGTTATGCCAACCCCTTCTATGATTGGGCCATACAAAATTGAAGGGCTTATCAGCAAGGGTGGGATGAGTTTTTTATACCTGGCAGTTCACCCTGAAACCAAGCAACCTCTTGCTATAAAAATTTTATCACCAGATTTTATTTCTGATACATCAGCCCAAGAAAGATTTCTTAGAGAAGCCCACATAATTAGTATCTCAAACCACCCTAATATAGTGAAACTGTACGGAGAAGGAAGGTGGGAAAAAGGCCTTTATATTGCCATGGAGTGGATAAGAGGGGTATCTTTAAGACAGTTCATTATGCAACACTCTCTTTCTTTAAGAAGAGCTCTTGAGATAATATTACAAGTAGCCTATGCACTTTACCACCTACATTCCCATGGGATCATTCATAGGGACCTAAAACCCGAGAATATCCTAATAACCGAAGATGGTGGTATTAAAGTAATCGACTTCGGTATAGCGCGATTACAAGAAGATTCGAACCAATCCCAGATACCAAACCAGGGGATCATGGGGACTCCCAACTATATGAGTCCAGAACAAAAAGAAAATCCTTCTAAAGCTTCTCAAGCCTCAGACATCTTCTCCCTAGGGGTAATATCTTATGAACTTATTCTTGGTAAGCTCAGCTACGGTATCATACAAACAGAACTCTTACCCACGGGACTCGGCAAGATAATAGGAAAAGCCCTAGCTGTCTCCTCAGAGGAGCGATACAATAACATTTCTGATTTCATAAATGATATATCCAGCTATCTTTCATCGGGAGAAATCGAGAAAGAACGTCCTGGCACAGACCAGATCCTTGAATTAATGGAAGCATCACAAAAAGTCTCTCAAACCTTATGCTCTTCTAGTAAAAATGAATGGCCTCAAATAGACATAGGAATAGCAAAACAGAACTTCATTAACCAATTTGGCATCTATTATGATATTATAAAATTACCAAATGGTGCCTTTCTTTTTGCTCTTGCAGAGACGGTAGTATCAGGAATAGAGTCTATATCTTATATTGCAACATTCAGAGGGCTTTTTCGCTCTCTGATCTACTCGTTATCACAGAATCCAAAAACAGAATGGGATCTTGCTATGATTTCCCAGACACTGAATACCATGGTAAAAGAAGACCCCATAGGGCAAAAGTTTGGTTTTAGTGCGCTTATTCTTAATCCCATTAATGAGCAGCTAATGTTTATCAACGCTGGTCTCAATAATCTTATTCACATTTCTTCTGAAGGTGCTACTCGTCTTTTAAATTCTCAAAATCCAATGCTTGGAGAAGAATTAAACCCTGTTTTTACCCAAGTAAGTGATAACTGGTATCTTTCCGATTCGGTACTTTTTCACTCTCTGTATCCAGAATACAAAACAGAACATTACAATCAAAAGCAAACAGAAAAAACTATATTAGAGTCACTGGAAGAAGATGCTTTTCTATCTCCGCAACCCCAAGCTGATGCGGTCATGAAAAAGATATTGTTCTTATCTTATCAAAGAGACCAAAAACAGCCTAAGGTTATTATGAGTATTCAGAGGATAGGATAGATTATTTTTTTGTTATCGTAACAACGAGCGCTTCTTTCACTGCATATACTCACAGTATTTTGGGACATCAACAGGTATACGTCGTTCTTTATAGTCCAGAAACGGATTGGCGATAATTTTATCAAACCAAAATTTATCCTGGTATTTCGATACAGGATCATTAATAAAACAAGAAAACCGAGAACCTTTTCTCATATGATCCGTTAAACATTTTTCAAGAAAAGAAAACAAAACTCCACCTTCTCTACTAAATTCAAACGGTCGAAATGTTTTTTGCTTGAAGGAAACTAGAAGCTTTTCCGAAATAGCACCTCGTTGGAGTAAATGTAATAGTACATTCAGTTTCTGCTCTCGATGGATTTGAGCTCTTGCTTGTAATTCGTCTAAGAATCGGAAAAAAGATATCGGATCTTGATGTCCCTTATCTTCAAAAAGAGACAATAAATCTTCCTCGTTATATCTTTTTTGATATAAATCAGGAACAATAGTTTTTATGCTTGAAAGAAGAAATTCCCCATCTTTAAGCAAATCGATAGAATTAACTAAATCTTCTTGTTTTACTTGCACATCAGCAATAGGCTCACTTAAATAATCATCAAAGTAAATTGCATCAAAAACACCCAGCTTATCCATAGCATTTTGCCAATTATCTTTTATTATTTTGACATTAGTGTATGGAGCAGCCCAATCTTGAGCTCTGCGGACAACTTGATCGTGCTGTTCGATTATAGTATGGGTTTTAGGGAAATATGTCTGAATATGAGATGCTGAAAAACCAAAACCAAAGCTAACCTCCAATACGTCTCCAAAAGGTTCTATAGCATCGATACAAGCTTCTTTATAAGCCTTTTCCCAATGCATCATAACCTGACGACCTCGATAGGTAAGCATCTCTTTACCTTCCGGATCCAAAACATACATCATACTCTCTCCCATCAACTACTAAATCACATTCTTAAAGGATTTCCACTTTGCCACTGTCTAAAAAATAAAAACCATCGATCACGTTAACTTTTTTCTCTTGCATCATTTTTTTTATAACAGCATTTTTTTTGATCTCATCCGCTACATATCGAGTATTTGTTCTAATATAAAAGGATAGATCTCGTGTCGTTTTACCAAGCCCTTTTAATGCCTTCTGAATCCTTTCTGCTATAGGCTCTATATCCTTTGTCACACCTCTAATTACTGAATTGACAGCACCACAGTTTTCATGACCTAAAACAATAATAAGGCTTGATCCTAAGTATATTGTTGCATATTCAATACTGGCCATAACTTCAGGAGTAATTACATTACCTGCGATCCTAATTACAAATAGATCTCCAAGATCCTGATCGAAGATCATTTCTGGTGGTACTCTAGAATCTGAACAACCCAATATCACGGCAAAGGGATTTTGCTGTAAAAGCATAGATTGTCTTCTCATATCTACAGGATCTTTATGTAAAATTTTATCCTAAACATATCTTTGATTGCCTTCCAGCAATTTTGTTAAAGACTCTTCCGGAGTAAGACAAAACAAGTTCACTCCGATCATACACTGAAGAATGGTATAAGTTAGTAGCCGCATGGAAACTCCTTTCTTTTAAAGAAGCAACCTAGATATAAAATTTGTTTTTAAACGAACAGAAAAATTTTCTAAGATCGCAATTTTTTTTATTTTTTGATTAGTTGAAATAAGAAAATCTGATCTATTTTCATCGAAAGAAATTCATTTATTCACAGGAAATATAATATTTTTTTGCATCGTTGAGAAACTTCCGTTTACAATAATCCAAAAAGTATTTTAGGATTCAAAACATGCCTAAAAAAAATTTCCCAAGTGTGGGTTTTTTGTCATAATATTAACGAGGCTTTCAAAGTATGATGCGCTTCCTAGTGAGATCTCGTAAACGCTTAGTGTACAATGTTGCGCTTGTAGCATCCTTCGTGAATTTTCTTAGCCCTGCTGTATGTTACACGCAGACTGCAGAAGATCCATCTTTAACGGCGATGCTAAATTTTAGTAATAAGGATCAAGTTGATCAAGGTCCAAGTTATACTATAAACTTCAATAATGTTCCCGTTATAGAAGTTATTCGCTTTGTCAGCAAAGTGACGAACATGAACTTTGTATTTAAACAAGATGAAATTCAGTTTAACGTCACTATTATTTCTGAAGAGCCTATTAGTGTGAAAAACCTGATGTCCGCATTGATTCAAGTTCTTAGAATTAATGGAATGACGCTGTTAGAGCAGGACAACAATCTTATCATCACTAAAAGCACTGATGTTAACCAGATTCCCACGATCATATCAGGAGACATCCCCGATTCTGATAAAACACAAGCACCTTTAGTTACTCGTGTATTTAGAATCAAAAATGCTAATGTTAACTCTCTTGCTGGTATCATAAAGCCTCTAATATCAAAGGCCGCACTTGTTGAAGTATCGACTGAAACAAGACAACTTATTGTTACTGATATAACAACGAACGTTGATAAAATTGCAGCTCTTTTATCCAGTTTAGATGCACCTCATACTCCGCTGGAAATTGATAGCTATGAAGTCAAAAATGTACCCATTTCTGAAGTTATAAGTTTAACAACACAGATACTATCTGCATTCACAGAAGGCAACCCTCTAATACTTGTCCCTCAAAATGAGACGAGCACTATTTTCATCGTTTCAACTCCTCATTTGATTGAACGATCTATAGCCGTTATGGAAGATATTGATGTTAAACCTAAGTTCAAAACTAAAGAAGAGCTTAGCAAAATAGCACCTCCTCAAGCTGTGTATGTTTATAATATAGCAAATAGAAATCCCCAAGAAATATTATCCATCATACAACAAGTATCCAAACAGCTTACAGAGTCCGATCCCGCAGGATCTGCTCTACTTATCCAAACGCTTAAATCAGCAAAGTATATTTCCGATACCAACTCTATTCTTTTTGTAACAGATTCCACTACATGGATAAAAGTTCAAGAGATTCTTTCATCTGTAGATGCACATATTGCTACGGAAACTTCCAATCTTTTTATATACCCAGTAAAAAACATGTCTGGATCGTCCCTTCTTGAAGCTCTAAGACAGACAACTGAGATTTCTAAAGATCAGGACTTATACGATACTGTTAAAAACGCAAAATGGATCAAGGAAAGTAATACCGTTGTGTTCAGCGGATCTCAAATGATCATAAAGAAAATTCAATCAATACTTCCGACAATTGATATCTCTCATGCTACGGATGTATCTGATCTAAAGAATAATTTCTTATTATATACACCTAAATATAAGTCAGGGAAAGAAATAGAATCTTCTCTAAAAGAAACTGCCAAAAACTTAAAAAATGGTGGGCTTACTAACCAATCTGTAATATCCACATTAGAATCTGCTCGATGGGCCTCAAATAACAACAACATACTAATTACTGGCGATAGCGCTTCATTACAGAAAGTGCAGGAAATTATCAATTCTATAGATACCCCTACAACAGCAGAACTTGATACCAAGAACAACTTTTTGATTTATACTCCAAAATATAAAACAGGAAAAGAAATACAGTCTTCTCTAAATGAGACCACTT
>VGMB01000092.1 GCA_016866585.1 Chlamydiota bacterium | reverse complement strand
ATAGTTTTCGTAACTGCCATTTTGGATGTTGATATCCCCTTGTAATGAAGGCACTTCTGCAGATCTGGATAAAAACAGGTGAGAGGTGAGTAGGCCACTGGTCTTTTGGCTTCCTATATTAATGAAGTCAAATATGGATTCTAGCGCCCCTTCGCATGTAATTTGTGCCGATACTTCTCTTTTTTTGCTTGGGCATAAAAAGAATGGATCCAAGCGTATATCCATAGGTATTGTTGCAGTTGCATCTACAAACTGTTGTTCTTTTCCATATATGTGAGCAAAGAGTTGCATTTTGTCATTATCTAGATGTGCTTGAATTGTTCCTTTGGCTTGGAAGTTATCTTCTTTTCCCTGCTGTGATACATCGATTTGCTCTAACGTTAGATTGAAATATCCTTTGTTTTTATCTTTACTTGCATCAAGCATCCCATCAAAAGAGGTTGTTCCCTCTAAAAAAACTCCAGGATGCGATATTGTGAGTATGTCAAGAGGCAGGTGCTCTGCTTTGCAAGATATCTTAGCATTTTCTTTTGAGATCTTAGTATCTAGCATCAAAAGCCCTTCACCTGTGTTCATCAGCATGGAATTGATGGAAAATAGCCCAGGCTGTATTTCTATCGAAAAGGGGTGCGCATTAGAAAATTTCTTTCTCAGAATCTCACCATGAAGATTGTTAAGTGCGATAGCCCAGTTGTCATCTTTTCTGGACCAAGAACCCTCTGAGAAAAAATTCACTTTATCTTTCCAAATACCGTGTCCTGATAGGCTAAAAGGGTTTGTTTTTCCATTTTGTTCTGTTCGAACGTTTAAATCGGAGATGAATAAATTTTTTATAAGTAGATTGCTAGCTTCTATGTCTACCTTTTTAGAAGCAAATGTGAATATATTGTCGGTTTGGTAGTCTAGGGATGCAAAAGAAATTAATTTGTCAAAGTATCGTACGTTCTTGAAAATAAGATGGCCACGTACATCGTTACCAATAGAATCTCTTGCGCTGCCAAGCTCTGAAGTTATATGGAATTCACCTCCTATAGCTCCATCTAGGTTGGAATCTCTGGGAAGTAGTGACCTAAATATTCTAAGGTTGGGCATATATAAAAAGCTGTCTAATTCAAGCTTGTCATTTTCAGTGAGAAAAAGACCTTGTACATTAAGTGTGGCGTCACCGGTCTTTAATAGAAAATCCCTAACTTTAACTGCTTCCTTATTGCAAATCATATTGGCTTTGAGGTCGAATTCTAGGGAATCTATACCTAGGTTCCCTTTAACGCTGCATACCCATGAATCTTCTTTTTTAGAGGCAAGAGCGTTAAGTTTTGTGTTTTTTATTACTTGGTTTTCTATTTTTAGATCTTGAAAGGTAATAGATCCACTGGCTTTTTGGTCTTTATAACAAGTTGTTGCTTGAAGGCTGCCTTCCATATTTATTGGATAAGTAGTTTTCAACCTAGATAGATCTAGTATTTTAAAATCAGACACCAGCCTCTCAACGCCTTTTGATGTAGAAAAAAAGAACGAACCGTTAAAGTCTAAAACACTGCTTTTTATAGATAGCTTTCTACATTCTATGTCTTTATTACAGTGCAGAAGAAATGCAGATTTAGAATGCCATGAGTCGTTCAAAATAGGTAGGGACGGAGCTTTGACATCAAGAGCAGATATGGCAAACGCTACTTTTATGGGTTCCTGCTCAGATGGGCAATTTTCAATTAGCCCTTTAAAGCTATTCCAAGAGCCTGATAAAGAGGATTTTATCTTGAAATCTACATCAAAGGGTGTGACGACAACAGCGCTTAGCGACTGTGTTGAGTGGAACTCTAGGTCTAGACGTGATAAAACGGAATTTGTCTCTTTATTTGCATTTAAAAACAATCTAGAAAATGTTTTGCTTACATCAACACTTGATATTTTAATGTCGGCATAAATCTTTGTCATTTGCTGGTTTATACTTAAGTCTCCACGAAAAGATGCTGCATGCTCTGTATTGGTTGCGCTATTAATGAAGTTCATCTTGCGCACAAGTACATGTCTGGAAGCTAGAGAAAACGGGAGGTTGTTTATTTTTGGTAGTTTGATGTCTAGATTTTGTAGATCATTCCAATCAAGTTTGGGAGAAGAGAAGATGTATGTGCCTTCTCTGGCGCTGAAATAGCTGATCACAAATTTGTTTTTGATAAGTGAAAAGATTGCGATCCTTATTTTAAGCTGATCAAGTTTGAAGATAGATCCGTCATTAAATCTTAAGGTAACGTTTGATAAAGACCATTTTAAAGGAAGTATACCTTCAATGTTGGATATTTCGATGTCTAGCCCATTTTCTTCGGCTTTTTTTACGATGAAATTCTTGATCTTTTCTTTTGACCATGACGTTTGTAGGAAGATGACTCCACCAACAAAGACTATGAATATAAAGAATTTCAAAATAATGAAAACTTTTACTAAAAGGCCAACGTGTTTATTCATCAGAATGTTTGTCCAATACTTACTAAAATCCTAAAGTTATTATCTAATTCTTCCCTTTTGTTAAGAGGGAAGCCTACATCTACCCTAAAAGGCCCCATGAACGAGAAGTATCTAAGACCAAGCCCCACAGACTTTAGCCATTTCCCCTTTAGTGTCGGTAGTATGTTTGTATATACGTTACCTAGATCGAAAAAGGGGACGAAGCCGATCGATTTAGATACCCTATATCGTGTTTCAATGGTATAAAATATTTCAGATCTACCTCCGTATGGCTTATGGTGACGCTTAAGAGGACTCACAGACTGGTATGCATAACCCCTTAGATCTTCTTCCGATCCACCATAAAACCGCTTGGAAAGCGGGACTGCTTCTTCGTTTTTACTAAAAATAGATCCGACAGTCAGTTTGTGAGCAAATACTAATTCGTGCTTTTTTGTTACTGGTAGGTATTGGCTCACAGCAAATACGTTGTTGAAATACCCATTTTTCTTTTTATTTAAAATAAGGCTCGGGCAGCCAGTATATTCAAAAAACACACCTTGTGTCGGATTGAGTAGGCTGTTGGAGCCGTTCCAGGCAAAGTAGATGGGAGCTTCGACTAGATAGTAGTTGCCATTTTGCGCGCTTGCCGTTACAAACAGCCGTTCTACTTTTCCACCAAATGACATCCTAATTTTTTTTCCTATCCTTCTTTCAATGCGATTGGTCAAGTTATAAGTACGTTCACTATAGGGGATGATGTCCTCATGCATTGCCTGGGCTTGCCATACGTAATCTTGTCCTATTCTTTTGAAGTTGGGAAAAATATAGGTGGCAAGGCCCGTATGGCTGATTTGCGTCACATCGGCTTGCAAAGAGAGCTTTTGTCCTACACCTCCTATATTACGATCCTCCCAACCAAACGTTAAACCGGGACCAAAATATGTTTGGTAGCTTATACCGGCGTTGATGCTATGATGCTTGCTTTCTGCTACTTCTATGACTACAGGTAGTTGCTGGGTTTCGTCGAGCTGCTCACCAGGCGTTATAATGACGGCGCTAAACAGCCCCGAGTCGACAAGAACCCTTTGTGTTTCTTCTACATCAGACTGCCTATAGGTATCACCTCGTCTCCATTCCAATTTGTTTTGAATAAATACATCTTTGACAGAGGTGTTTCCTTTTATGTTAAGAGCTCCAAATTGACAAAGAGGTCCCGTATTTACATCTATTGTTATTTTAACTTTTTTAGTGTCTCCATCTGCAACGATCTCTTTATTTTCTATGCGGGCAAGAGGGTACCCACACTCAGAAAGTAGGGATAAGATCTTGCCTTCTGATCTTACAACACGCTTAGCATTCATCTGTTTGCCGATAGTGATGCCTATATTTTTCACTGACACATCAGGGCAGTCTACTTTCAGATTTTTATTTGTGTTGTAGAGCATTACATCGAAACTTTCGATCTTATAAATTGGCCCAGGAGTAATGTTGACAATAACAAAAACTTCATCTTGCCCCTCTTCTAGTTGCAATTCGACAGTCGCTTCGTAATAGCCATAAGATCTTAGAATAGATAAAATCCTGGGTATGTCAGACTCTGCTCTGTATCTTACAGCATTGATTGAGTCTGGAGGTCTTTTTTTGAGCGTATTTAACTGGGTTGTTGATTTGATCGTTTTAAGTGCTGAGCTGTCATCGAGCCCTAAATATTCGACAGAATAAGAGGTAGATCCCTGCAAAGGAGAGCAAGATATGACCAAGAAAAAGAATATTTTTTTCGCGTGCTGTCTTATCATTATCACTTATGAGGTCTCATGCAATTATAGCGCTTGATTTGTATTGGTTTGAGTGATTTTCTATAAGACAGTATTTAAAAACAAAAAAAATCATTACGGAGTTTGTTATGACGGTGCGTGAAAAGGCTAGACAAGTATATATCTCTTCCTGTGGGGTCATTCCTGGAGGGGTAAATTCACCCGTAAGAAGTTTTAAGGAATTAAATATGCTTCCTATGGTCGTAAAGAGTGGAAAGGGCGATATGATTTGGGATGTCGACGGAAACCCATACATCGATTACTGTATGAGTTGGGGAGCTCTTATTTTAGGACATGCAGATGACGATGTTGTTGAAAATGTCTATCATCAATTGAAGCTTGGGTCTACATTTGGCATCATGACGGAAGTCGAAAGAGATATGGCCTATATGATAACATCGATAGTTCCAGGCCTTGATAAAGTGCGCTTTGTTTCATCTGGCACTGAAGCTGTCATGAGTGCCATACGTCTATCGCGTGGGTTTACGGGCAAAAATACAATTGTTAAGTTCAATGGTAACTACCATGGTCACGTTGACAGCCTACTAATACAGTCTGGCTCTTCGGTCTCTCTTCTTCCAGAATCCTCTTCTCTTGGTGTTCCTAGAGAAATGGTGAAATACACCATATCACTGCCTTATAACGATGTTGAGCTCGTCCGCACAGTACTTCGACAGATAGATGACCTGGCGGCCGTTATCCTCGAGCCCGTTGCGGCTAACATGGGTGTTGTTCCAGCGTCCCAAGAGTTTATGCAGATGCTAAGGGAAGAAACGGAAAAAAAAGAAGCTCTCCTTATATTTGACGAGGTGATCACCGGATTTAGGGTGGGATTAAAAGGGGCTTCTGAAATATACGGCGTTAAGCCAGATCTTTTTTGCTTTGGAAAAATCGTTGGTGGTGGTCTACCTGCGGCAGCCTTTGGAGGGCGTAGTGATGTCATGGACTGCCTATCACCTCTTGGTGGCGTGTACCAGGCAGGAACCCTTTCAGGTAATCCACTGGCTATGCAAGCTGGTATTGTAACACTAACCAAGCTGCAAGTTCCCAGTTTTTATAGCGATCTTGAGACAAAGGCTAATATTCTTTTGGATCCTATACAGCAGGTGATAGAGGATCGGGGGCTTGATGTCCAGCTTCAAAGGGTGGGATCTATGTTCACGTTTTTCTTTAGCCCCAAGCCCATACGGTGCAAGGAAGACTTAGCAGGTGTAGATGAAAATAAATTTAAAATGTTTTATGAGTATTTATTTTCTGAAGGGATATACATGGCCCCATCGCAATTTGAGAGCAATTTTGTTTCAAGCTCTCATAAAATTGAAAATCTTGTCAGAACAAGAGATAGAATTTTACGTTTCTTTTCAAAAATGTAGGAACTATATATGCAAATGATCAAGACCTGTCTGCTACTGTTTTTTTTGCTTCCGTTGATGCTCTTTTCTGATCCTTTGGAAAAAAAGCTTTCCGATCATATTATCTACAACAAAGAGGGAGCGAATCCGATAGGTTATTTGAAGCTAAGTAAAGATAATCCTATCCAAGAGTCGACCTACTTGTATGTTAAGTTCGCAATAGAGGAGTTTAAAAAATATAAGGTTCCTTTTGTTGTTTTCGATATAGACTCCCCAGGTGGAGAGGTATTTGCAGCCCTTAAGATCTCTCAAGAGCTAAAAAAACTAGACAGTCAGGATGGCATCCCTGTTGTTGCTTTTATTGATAACTGGGCTCTTTCTGCCGGTGCTCTTATGGCGTATTCTTGTCGCTTTATAGGAATAACCCCCGATGCTAGCATGGGAGCAGCTGAGCCCGTACTCATGGCAGAACAGGGTAAGATGGAGACAGCTTCAGAGAAAGTCAATTCTGCTCTTAGGGCAGAGTTTGCCAATGCTGCGCGCTTTTTTGGTAGAGATCCCCTAATAGCTGAGGCAATGGTTGATAAGGACATTATCCTTGTTATTCGATCAGGGCAGGTTTGTCGTTTAGAGTCTGAGACAGATATCATCACTACGGGTAAAAATCCTGATAAGATTATCTCGCGAAAAGGTAAGCTTCTAACTTTAGATGCAATGCAGCTTATGAACCTGGGTGTCGCAGATTTTGAAGTGCCATACCAACCCTTGGACGCTGCGACGAATACAGGATCTATGATTCCATTTTCGGAATGTCTGCTTTCCAAACAACCATTTTTTCATCAAATTCCAGACGCTTATCTAATAGATTATCAAAGCAGTAAGATTTCATTTTTCAGT
>VGMB01000091.1 GCA_016866585.1 Chlamydiota bacterium | reverse complement strand
TGGATTTTATCTGACGTCGTTCCTTCGTCTAACTTCTCTCTAAGCTGTTGTAATTTTTCATCACGGTGTTTTTTTACAGTGTCTCTATCTTTTTCGAGTGTGACGAGCTTGTCTTTTTCTTTATCAAGTACTAGTTTGCGTTCTTTTAAAACTTTTTCAGCTTCATCAAGTTTTTTTTGTTTTATAAGTGTGACTTGCTCCAGCGGGTACTCGGGTTGGCTCATGAGGGGTAAGTCTCCTTTTTATGTGCAAATATTAAAGCTCTTCAAGGTGTTTAATAATTACCTGAATAATGCCTTTAGCTGGATCATAGTCTCATCAAAGCTTGATGTCTCATCTGTGGCCTGTTTTAAAAAGCGGTTTACTTTATCGATATATTTAATAGCGAAATCTGCATTTTTATCTGATCCAGGTTTATATTCACCGATACGTATGAGTAGTTCGTTTTTTTTGTAGTTAGCTAGAACTTCTCTGACTTTTCCGATTAGCTGTAAGTGTTCCTTGTCTGTGATTTGACCGAGTACGCGGCTAGCGGAGGATAAAACATCAATAGCAGGATAATGGTACTGTCTTGCAAGCTCACTGGATAAAATGATGTGTCCATCGAGGATAGACCTTACCTCGTCTGCAACGGGTTCGTTCATATCATCACCTGCTACAAGTACAGTATAGAATGCAGTGATAGATCCTTTATCTGAGTTACCAGATCTTTCCAGAAGTCTTGGTAGCGTAGCGAATACTGATGGGGTATATCCAGCTCTTGCTGGAGGTTCGCCCGCAGCAAGGCCGATCTCTCTTAGGGCTCTTGCGTATCTAGTGACGGAGTCCATCATAAGGATGACTGTTTTACCTTGCTCTCTGAAATACTCAGCGATAGCTGTTCCTACGTAGGCCGCATTGAGTCTTAACTGAGCTGCTTGGTCAGATGTTGATACGATGATAACAGAACGTTTCATTCCCTCCGGTCCCAGATCGTGCTCCAAAAACTCTCTAACCTCTCTACCCCTTTCACCAATTAGTGAGATGACGTTTACATCAGCCATAGCTTCTTTGGCAATCATTCCAAGAAGTGTTGATTTACCACCGCCTGCGGCAGCGAATATACCCATTCTTTGTCCCTTACCACAGGTGAGTACTCCATCTATGCAGCGCACTCCTGTTGATAGTGGATTTTCAATTTTTTGTCGTGTAAGGGGATCTGGAGGAGGGTTTACCACAGAGAAGGTCTCTTCGAGAACTAGGGGGCCATTTTTTTCTACGTCAAGGGGCTGTCCAAGACCGTTAAGGACTCTTCCAAGAAGTTGAGGCCCTACTTTTATGTGCAGGGGCATTCTGGTAGGGATGACCTCTGAGGAGGGGCCTATTCCTGTCATTTCGCCGAGTGGTGATAAAAAGACTTCATCCCTTGTGAAACCGACAACCTCTGCCATAAGAGGCTCTGATTCTCTTTTAATGAGGCAGACTTCTCCCATTTTTACATTGGGAACTACTGCCTTGATTAGCATGCCCACAACTTCAGTAATTCTTCCGTGGACAGTGGTGAGCTCTAGCTCGTCCAGGTGAGAAATGAGTTTATCAAAATCAGGGCTGCTATCCATATATGCTCCTTAGCTCAGTATTGCACTTTAGATCTGTACGTTCATTAGCATTTTCACGCCTTCTACTGCTTTAGATAGTAGAATGGATGTGAAGTCTAGCTCTTGTTGTGCTTTGTTCATTTTTAGTTGTATCAAAAGAAAATCCGCAGGTTTTAGGTCTGTTCCGTTTTCTTTTAGGGCTCCGACCTGTTTTTTTGCTGCCTCAATTTGATTCATACCATCGGATACGTAGTCGAGGAACTTAGCCAGAGGGCCTGTAGATGGTTGTTTTTGTGCTGGGTCGACAGCAGGGGTTCCAAGCTTAGCATTTGCTGCGCGCAGGTTGCCGTTGGCTTCTTCTAGCTTGTTTTGAACCACATATTTCTGTGAGGCCTTTAGCTTCATGTCTGGAGAGTTTAGCTGTGTCTGTAGGTCCGCCATAGTATTTTGTGCAAGTTTTACGCTTGCTTCTAGTG
This sequence comes from Chlamydiota bacterium, assembly GCA_016866585.1. Lineage (GTDB taxonomy): Bacteria > Chlamydiota > Chlamydiia > Chlamydiales > Rhabdochlamydiaceae > VGMB01. The sequence continues at coordinate 4,469 of VGMB01000091.1, read as the reverse complement.
TGCCAAGACTTGGTTGTGAAACGGCCCCGCGTTGTGTTGTATTAGCAAGGTCGAAAGGGGATATCATTTGGGACTTGCTTGTTTGACTTTCTGCTCCTGAAACATTCTGCATTAAGGAAGAAAAGGATTGCCCAGCAGTTGGGGCATGTTCTTCACCCGATTGAATCGGCATTATGGATCCGATTCTACTAGGAGGATTAATGTCATCAGGTATTGGTTTTTGAATCATACTCTTCTCTTGGATGTAATCGTGTTAGGAATTTAAGAAGTAGACTTTATAAAAAAAGAAAACTCCCATAACCAATTATTAGCATAAAAGCTTTTTTTCGTCATGGAAGTTTATTAGAATTAATTAAAAGTTAAGAAAGTAATTTAATTTATTTCTTTCCTTGTGATTGAAGAGGTGTTGGCGCTTTATTCACAAACTTTTCAACGAACTCAAGAGCATTTTTTGCTAGGTCTTTTACCATAGGATCGTGGGAGTTTTTTGCCGATTCTTCTAATATTTTTTCACCTTGTTTTACATCAGCTGGGTTTAATGACATGCTGAGGCCTAGGAAGGTTTTTGCCATCTCGTTATTTGGGTCTTCTTGCAAAATTTCTTCGAATGCCTTACATGCCAGCTTCAGCTGTAGTTTGCAAAGATATAGATATCCCATGCCAACTTTTGGTAAGAGGTTTTTTGGCTCTAAAAGAGAGGCTGCTTTGAATAGTTTTGTTGCACAATCTTCATCTGCTTGGTTAACTGCGATGAAACCAGCTTCTACCATGTAGATAAAGTGGTCTTTATATTTGTTGAGATCCATGTCTTTCTTCCTAAGCTAAGAGGTCTTAAAAAATCAAAAAAATCAAGTTATGAGGTCTTCTGGTTTCTTACCGAGTTGTTAATCACTGACTGAACTTGCGTGATTAAGTTGGAAATAGAATCTCCAATCTGTGTAACTTGGCTCATAGAAAACTGAAGTAGTAAGAATTTACCAGGTGTAGCTGTAGTGATAGAGCTAGCAACAGCGTTCACTTGGTCTACTACTTCTTGTTGTCTTGCGCTGTAATTTTTGATGAGCGTTGTAAAGCTTAAAGTACAGTAGTAATCTTTATAATCGCCTGACATAGCTAACTCCTATTATTTAGATGTTGATACTTTTTTTATTACTTTTTGGAGGGCGGTATAGCCATGCAAAAGTGTGCCGTAATTTTCAAAGTCACTGCTTGATGCACCTTGGCGGATCAAGTTCTTTATACTATTGATAGTCTCTTCTATTTCTTTAAGTAAAAGATCTTTCTTTTTTGCATCAGTTTTTAGTTCCTTTTCCAGATCGAATTGGAATAGGGATTTTTCTTTTTTTTCTAAGCCAAACATGTGATCTCCTATTGGAATCCTTTATTATTGCAGATTGTAGTTAATTCTAAATTTTAATCCATCTTTTTCTAGTAAAATCATTGTGCTCTGTATATTTGTTATCATCATTCCATCTATAATATCACCATTGCTAAGCACTTTTCCGTTAATTACAACAAAAGAATGGTCATCTGATCCTTGTGAATATCCAGATACCTGATATTGTTTAGATATGTCTACGCGAGATGTTTCTGCCGTACTATATACTACAAAGTTCTTTACTTCGCGAACACCAGGTAGTCCTTTGAGCTTGCCGAGGAGATCTTTAAAATAAGAGCGGTCTCTTTCATCTACTTTTCCTGCAAGCACTAGTTCTCCTCCTGTAAGCTGATAGGTGACTCCGCTGAGACCTTGTTCAGAGAGCATTCCTTGTATTTGGAGATTGAGGTTATTTTCAATAACCACATTGTTTTGTAGTCTATCTAGATAGGGGAAGTTAATATTAATATATTCAGCTAGAGTTTCCGCTTGTTCTACTGTCTCTACATATCCCTTCATAACAAACCTGCCAGGCATAGGGGAATGTATTGATACCATCTGCCAGTTGGGGTTGGATAGAAGCAATGCATTCATATTTTGCCATACATACTCGTCGATGACGACGTTGTCGTCGATGCTAGATATAAAAGGAAGCCCTTTTAATGTATAGGATAGTTCTTGTTTCTCTACATTATTGAGTACGTGACCAAGTAAGAATAGTTTGCCGGTAGCTTCGTTAAAGGTGAACTGTAGATCCGGGAATTTTTCAAGGACGTCTTTGATCTGGTCTGCTTCGTTTTTAACATGCATTTCAATATTTTCTGTTTTAAAAAGGGAAAAAGTAGAGGCAACAAGTCCAATAAGAACCAGACAAAACCCGCCAGCAACTATAATGTGTTTGGTGGGTATAATCATTTCTCTCCAGTCTTTTTTTACTGGGGCAGCAGGCTGTTCTTCTAAAAATTCTTCTTTGATCTGCTCTGCGGGTTCAGGCTCTTTTTTGCTTGCAGCTACTGGTGGTGCAGATATTATTGTCTCGTGAGATTCTTCTCTGTCGATGATTAAAAATGAAGTGGTTCCAATAGCAATAAGATCCTGTGATTTAAGAGGTGTTTGATCTTCGGTGAGTTCTCCGTTGACAAGCATGCCGTTGCGACTGCCCAGATCTTCAATTGTGATTTCATCTTCGTCGGAGATGCTTATTTTAGCGTGTTGTCGTGATACGCTGAGGTCGTTGAATACCAGATCACTGAGGGATGGGTCTTTACCGAGGATGTAAGAAGAACCTTTTTCTAGCGAGAATTCAGCGCCTGCATTAGGACCTGATATGACTTTGAGGAGCCATCGTGTCATGCCTGTGTTACCAAACGACACGGAAGATAGGTCGTCGAGGTCTTCAAAATTTAGGGGCTCGGCTTCAGTGTCAAAAAGGGAGGGCGTCTCTTCTAAAGGCTCTTTCTCTGTGAAGCGAAAGAACGTACTGCCTATTTGGAGGATGTCTCCTTCTCTTAGTAGGACGGACTCTGTTATGACCTTGCCATTTTGTGTTGCTGGATTAACGGAACTTAAATTTTCTAAAACATAACCTTCTGGTGTCAGCCTACATATAACGTGTCTTCTTGATACCATAGGGTCTTCAAGAACAATGGACACTTCATCCGGATCTCTACCTAGGATCCATTCTGAGTCATTTTCGAAACGTATAGTTACGCCGGCCAAAGGCCCCTCTTCTGCTATGAGATATCCTGCCATGAGATGTTGCCCTTAAAGTATTCCTTCTTCTGCTGCCTGTTGATGACGTTTGACTTCTTGACGCCAAAGGTCGAGATAGTTAGCAAAATCTTCAATAATTTCCTTAAAAGATTTGTAGTTTATGTCATACGTTATAATGCGAGACAGTGTCAAGTATTTCTCATTTTTATCTAGGCCAATTGCGGAACCTCCCGTAGATAACCCTAGAAAGTTAGCTTTCATGAGGTATATGAAAAGGACTTCTCGTTTGCTTTCTGGACATTCTATAAGTTGAGATGTCATCATTAGCCCAGGAAAAAGGTCTTTCATATATAGACAAATATCATCTGCTAACCTGACGGTATAAAAGCCCTGGTTGTCTTTCTTTTTGTCAAAAGGTTCAAGTTCTAAGTCAGATGAAAGCTGATCGAGATACTTGTCTAACACGTTATTCTCCCAAAGTGGTACTGGCACGCACCGAAATTTTTAGCTTTTTTAAGGCTTTAAATCAACTCAATTTTCCAAAGGTGCATCCATAAACTGTTTATCTTTTACGCATATATCAAAGCAAGGATTGAGCGCAATGGTTGATTTTGGAAATATGAAAATGGAAACTTTTTCCCCTTTCTATCTAGAGCTGAGAGCTTAGAAAAGCTTGGAGGAAAAAGCTAAGACTACACAGATTATTGTATTTTTGGAGTTGTTGAGTAATTCTCATTAAAGTCGACATAGGATAAGCATCTTAGGATTAATTGTTTGATTGATAAACAGAAAGACCCGCTTTAGTCTAGTGGGTAGGCAAAAACTAACGTAACCCTACGTATAAGCAAAAAAACTTCAAAGCAGTCAGACCTGAAAAATACTCCGATTCTGCCATTCCAGCAATCTGCATGCCGAGGTTCTTTTTTGATCTTACTCTTCGCGCTACTGAAAGGTTCATTCGCTTGTTATTTGCTATGATGCAAATCACTTTGCCTGTTCCGTCCTATTCTAGAATTTCAAGAAAAGTGAAGTGGTTGAACTTAGACTATAAAAAACTCTCCTCCCACAAACCTACACATATCGCCATTGACTCTAATGGGGTGAAAATCTATGGGGATGGTGAATGGCATGTAAAAATACAAGGGGAATCTAAGAGGAAAAAGTGGAGGAAAATGACCTTAGGCGTATGTCCTAAAACGCATGAAATTCTCTTTACTATTACCTCAGATGAATCATTTGGAGATCCTACCCTATTCAAAATGACAATGGATCATCTTCCTAAATCGGTTAAAGATGTGCTCATGGATGGAGCCGGAGACTCATATGAAATGTATAGGTTAGCGGAAAGAGAGAGGGTAAATCTCATTACGCCTCCCAG
>VGMB01000090.1 GCA_016866585.1 Chlamydiota bacterium | reverse complement strand
TACGTTTCATGAAATGTCGATCTCCTAAGTAGAAGTTAACTTTTAAATGTAACTAAACAAAAAACTATAAAAAAGTACAACAAAATTAAAATTTTAAGACTATCAAGAGAGTTGTAATAGTGCAAGAATAATGGGTTGTAGGTCCGATGACTGAGAATTAAAAAACATGTAAAAGATGATTTCTACAGCTGCTAGATCGTAGGTCTTGGTTCTTGCTTAGTGCAAGCTGGTTGCGATGATGTTTTGAGCATTATTACAGGGCCCTCTTATCTACAAGCTTTAATTTCGGTAGAGCTTGCCGTATTTATTAGTTGCACTAAGCAAATTGCTGCATGTAAATCTCGATCTATTTCGTGTTTGCAATGACCAAAGCAAGAGCATCGCTTAGATGATACATCAAGATCTTCCATTACGATGTATTTGTAGTTTGTGGTAAGATCAGTTTTAAGCCTGTGAAGGCTATCACTTCTTGCATATGCAAGTTTATAATAAGGCAGGTTTTAGGAAGCTTTGAGTGTATTGATTTTGCATAAAGCTCAAGTCTGGTATATTTTTATTGCTTTATGCGAGGTGTTTTAAAATTTCCCTTACCATCTATTCTTGACCTGCGTTTCGTTTTTTTTAAATTAATGATGATTTTTTTAATCCCGCTCTCATTTCGAGTGTTTTTAGTTTAAATCGCTGGATGAGAAAGAACGAGATAGGGTACACTTCATTGCATGAATCCGAAACAGCTGAAATCACCATTTAGATGGGAAGAGAGAAAACCACACTTCGAAGATAGGGTGCTTTATGTGCCAAAACACTATTTTGGCCATGAGGATTGGCAGCCTATAAGTTGGTCTGACAATGAAATTTTTGGGAATAACAATCCCGTTCATATTGAGTTTTGTTCTGGTAATGGTCTTTGGATATTTGAAAAAGCTCTGGCTAATCCAGATAGTAATTGGATAGCAGTAGAAAAAAGATTTGACCGTGTCAGAAAAATATGGGCGAAGATAAAGAATCACTCATTAAAAAATCTTATTGTCGTCTGCGGGCAAGCTGAGTCTTTTGTTGATCATTATGTCAGGGATGATGAGATTGGTGATATCTACATAAATTTCCCCGATCCATGGCCAAAAGCAAAGCATGCAAAGAACAGGATCTTTAAACAGCCTTTTTTACAAAGGTTGTCAAAAGTGTGTAAGCTTGGAGCTAAAGCAACATTTGCAACAGACGATGAGCGATATAGTCTGGAAATGATAGAGCAAATGCACGCAACCAAACTTTGGTCTTCAAATTTTCAGGATCCATATTATGTGGATCATTGGGATGGCTATGGCAGTTCTTATTTTGATGAACTGTTTAGGTCTTTCGGACAAAAGATTCGTTATATGCAATTTACAAACACGAAATTAGATCATGATCGAACACGTTGAAATTAGAGCCGATTTTAATTACTTATACAGAGATGATCAGAAGTTTTTCCCTGTTATACAAGATGCAGGGCATGAATTCCATCCCTTAGAAGCAGCAAATGCGGTGGTTATTAAGCTTCCTGCAAAAATTAATGATGAACTCATTTGGGAAAAAGAAAGAGCCTTAGCTGAAAAGCTTGTGGAGGAGGGAAAGCTGATTATGTGGGAGCTCGATTTTGGGCTTGAAGCAAACAGCTTGGACTTTTCTGACTCATCAGTTTTTTACTCCCTTGGAATAGCTATTGATGAGTTTGTGAATTCTCTGTGGAGAGATTTAAAAGATAGTTCTCTTGGAGTTATACTTTACCGTGGAGATGTAGGGTTTTCTAAAAACTTTATATGGAATGATGAGCATAAACAGCTTTTCTTAGAAAAGCACGCTACAAGTAAAAATGATCTAGTAAACTTGATCGATGTTAGTGGTGACGAGTGGTATGTCGCTTTAGAAGATAATAAGTTGTTTAAGCTTTTTGCTGCTGACATTTTCTCCGAGTACTTTCAAAGGCTTGTATCCTATTTACCTGATGAGGCGCTTCCTTTCTGCTTGTTTGATGTCTCAGAGCAAACGGACTTGGCTTTGCTTGCTCAGTTGCTTTCTAAGGATCGCTTCCAGCATATTTTACTTGCGCTTAAGAAGTCGACGATACCTGCGGGGCATTTAAACTGGGAGGAAGGTTGTTGTTTAGGCGGTTGGATTGGAAGGGGGTCTCCTTACTTTTCTGCTGTTTCAGAGGTGAATTTGGCTGTTTGTTTGCCGGGTGATGAGTATATGACTCCTTCTGTGTCTGAAAGTTTGGGTGTTGTATTGCAAGATCTTTCCTCTAGAGGTGTCAGTTATAGGATTATACCTGAAAATTTGCTAACTGAAGCGTGGGACGGTATTGATAGTATCATTATTATCTCTAATGGCCTTTCCTATCAGGGCAAGCGTAGGTTGCAAGGGTTTTGTGCAGCGGGTGGAAGAGTTGTTTCTTTAGGTGACCTAAATCAGCTTTCTAATGAGATCCTGTACCCATTGTTTCAAGTTGAATTGGCAAGTCAAGAAGCGTTATTTAACAATTGATTTTTTTTAAGGCTCTTAGGGGAGCCTTAAATTTCAAAGAATTTTATTCGTGTCTATCAGGAAGTTGCTATTGTTAGCAAGAGATAGGTACGGTCTTTCTCCTCTCTTTGTTCCTCCAAATGTATACGTTAAGCTGGCGCAGATGTTCGCTCCGTATGTTATCGATTCATAGCGTGTGCCGTTTTTTGGTCCCATATACACTCCATGCCCTGTAATAGCTAGACGCTTGGTAAGCTTCGCCATGAAACTCATTCCAGCGATATAGTATCCTGGCTTTCCCGAGGAGTTTTGCAGGCCTTTGCCGTATGGAACCCCAGCCCATAGCATTGTTTCTGAGTTGTTTTTTGTTAAAGCTCTCCAGTAAAGGTTTACTTGGTTGATACCTTGAAATTTCACATTCGCAAATTGAACTTTTTTACTCCAGTTTGAAGTGTGTGTTGCTGTTGTGATTCCTATCTCGTTTTTGCCTTTTATCATATAGCCAATTTGAGCTCGTGCTTGCTCAAGAGTGACGTCAAGACAAAATGTTCCGAAGTTTCTAGAGACCATCCAGTCGTAGGCAATTCCAGCGTTGATCCCTGAGGCGGATGGGGATTGTCTTGATAGTCCTACCGAAAGAAATGTTTCTGTTTCCATGGATGAAGAGTTTGTAGCTGTTTTTCCTTGCCAATCGTAAAGGCCTACGCTAGCTCCTCCTTGTGCTGCGAATCCTTGATTGTAGATTGGAATTTGCACTCCAAAATTAAAAGATCCTAGTATTCCAAAGGTGTCGGGCCAGGTTCCGTTGTAAGCTCCGCGGAAGTAATCCGTTCCTAGCGATATGTCTGCGCTGTAAGGAGCGGGGGTGGTTGTCTCTTCTGATGTAATGTGTAAGCTTGAGAGGGATCCTATGAAAAGTAGTTTTAGAAAGTTCTTTTTCATTTTTACTGTTTGCGGTTTTAGGTGTTGTTTTTCACGTCATCGCCTACTTCTTATGGCAGGTGTACTGGTGTGCTCGTTTAGTCGATCATATTATTGACTCTTTGAAATTAATGTTAGTTTTTTTATTTCAGGTTTTGATGGTCGGAAGGAGAAAGATATGGATCTAAGATTAAAAGAGGGGTAGTTGTGTATTTAACGGTTTTAAATATACTTCAAGTTGTGTGGTGATTTTTGTGTGAAAAGTAAATCGGAGTAGAGGGATTTGAACCCCCGACCCACTGCTCCCAAAGCAGTTGCGCTAGCCAAACTGCGCTATACTCCGATTTAATTGGCTACAATATACTCCGATTTAATTATTTAAGGCAAGTGTCTTTTTGTGAAAAAAATTTAAAAAGATGTTTTTTTTATTTTTCATGGATAAACCTCTTAGAACATTCTCTGATAAATGGCTTGGTATAAATTAGATGTGTCTATAAAATTCCACGTTCTTTAAAAAAAATAAAGGTGAAATTTTATTATGGCGTGTTCTGCTATTTCCCGGTTGACTTCTCAATATGATCTGCAGCTTTTAACTGGTGAAAACACTGAAAATGATCAGTTGTCAGATAGTGTGACAGATCACTCCGGCTTAGTAAGTGAACATGAAGACTCTATAACATGTAGTCTTGTAAATCCTAAATTTTTAAGGTCAAGGGATAGAGAGGAAGATGATTACGATCAAGAGTTCAAGGAAAGCCCTAGAAAAAAGTTGGCTTGTGAGGTTAATTCATCTCCCCGTTCGATAGGGCTTGATACAACTTCTAGCGAGGAAACTGAGAAAAGTTTAGGTTTTCTTAGTGAAGCATATATATATCAAGGTGACGTTGTTGAAGAAATAGATTTTGAGTTGGGGCTTGATTTAGATGAAATGCGCAATATGGATATTTTCAGTGAATTAAGCGAGCTTCGCAGTGCCCTGAATTCTGAACAGGACCTCTTATTTAAAAAGCAGCTCACAAATGAGCTTGAAACGAAAGTTTTACATGCAGCTTTCGAGTTTTTACTCACAAGGTCTTTTGATCGCATTCCTGATGTTTTGTCTATGATTGAAGGTGTCAGTTCTTTTGATAATATGCATTTGATGTCAAATTTAGCGATTCGAGTTTTAATTGCTGGGGATCAAAAAAATGCGTTAGCCTGTTTGAGGTTTATTTCTGAGAGTTTAGATGAAAGCAAGAGTTTTAAATCTGATTTGGTTTTATTTTTTCATAAAATAGCATATATACAAGGAAGCCTGTCGCTTACTGACTCGTTTGCTTCGTCTTTGAGTATAGAGCAACAGCTGCAGCTCACTGAGCAGCAAGAGTTGTTTGATGTTGTTTTTAAAAATGTTGACTTGTCTCAGCTACTTCCTAAAGTCATTGCAGAGCTTGCGACATCGTCTGATGAAGCAATCAGTGAATCGCGTCAAAAGTATTTTATTTTTTTCGCTTTGAGAATGGGGTTTGATAGGAATTTTGAGGTTGCTGCCCACATTCTATCTCGTTTGAGGTTTACTCCAGAATGTGTAGAGGTTGCTCGCAAGTTGTCGTTAATTGCGCTACTAGAGAGTGATTTTGAGTCGTTTGAGTGTTTTATTGAAAGTTTAAGTGAGCAATTTTCCATTCAAGACCTTCTTCTTTATTTGATCCCAAGAAAAGAGATTCCCTTTATGTTGAGGGTGTCATTATTAAAAAAATTGAAGGAGTTGACTTTAGAAGGTGAGTTTTTTGAAGAAGTTTCAGCGCTTCTTTGTGCTGAGGCTTACAGGGTTGGACATGTAAGGTTTGCTGAGTATATCTTTCAGAGTGTTATGGGGGAGTTTTTTCTACCCTTAATCAATTTTGAAAAGGATCTTTGCGAATTCAAGATAGAGTGGATGCTTAGAAGGAGTTTAAATTCATCAGCTTCACTGCATATTTCGGCTGAGGTGGGGAGTCGTTATAAGGGATATTTGGAGATGGTTTCTCTTGGTGACCTTAATGCGATGCACGCCTTGTTGCAAGATTTGCCTGAAAGTTTTCATGATGTTTGTCTTGGGGATGTCTTCTCTGTACTTATAAATCAGAAAAAATTTGATCTGGCTTACGATTTTATAGAGCGTTTTTGTGGCGGTAGCGCTCGCCTTGACTTAATGCTTGCCGATCTTGCGATTTCAGCTGCAGCCGCTAAAATGTCAGAGAATTTTGATAAGATTTACTTTGATCCTAGAGCCTTAGTAAATGTCGCATTTCGTAAGGCTAAAATAAGACTGGAGTGTCACTTAGGGCTCTTTTCTAAAGCTGTCGATCTTTTATCCTCACTGCCACCTTTGGAAGAGTCTGAGTTTGTTTTTGGAGTTTTGGAGACTTTTTTTAAAAACCGTCAAGCAGAAAAGGTTGTGGCATTTTTAAAGCGATTTCTCCCTTTGTATGTAAGTATGCAATTTGACGAAGAAGCAAGAGATGTTTTTTATAGAAAAGCTTTTAAAATCTTGATTGCAAACGGCCTCTCAGAAGATTGTTTGTCTTTTTTTGCTAATGTCGCGTGTAAGCAAGAAAGGGATAGGATGTTTGATGCTTTTATTCGCGAACGATGCGAGCTTAGATAGCAATTATTTGTTTTTTTTCATTTTCCATAAGATGTTCCAGAAAATTATCTGATACCCCATGAAGACTAATGCAAATATTGTTTGCCCTTTAAGGAAGATGATGGTTGTTGGTTTGTGTTGGGCTACAGCTAAAAGTAGTTTTGGTGGGGTGTGCAGTGTTGTTGTTGCATACCAGATAAGAGCTAGAGCTGTTAACATGAAAGGATGGTTAACAAAAAGAACGGAATGAATCCATTGCTCTCCAACTGGACAATGGTGTTTGTGCACAAATTCGTCTTTAGTTATGAGTAAGCATGAAGCTAAGGCTAGTACAATATACCATAGCAGTGTTGCTGTTGTGCATGGAAAGAACTGTGTGACTAGAAGGCAGACAATAAAACTCAAGGTGTCGATGGGGTGTCCGATCCTTTCCCATCTTGGGAGGCCTCTGCGAAGATGGAAAAATGCTTCATCTATAAGCATAAGAATGGCTTGAAGTATGAATGGTATCAGTAGTATATAAAGCATGTCGTGTTCCTTTTTTTTCTGTA
>VGMB01000089.1 GCA_016866585.1 Chlamydiota bacterium | reverse complement strand
GATCGTTTTACTAATTCAAGTTGTTGGATCAATTTTAGTAATTGCAATCCTTGCTATTCCTGCAGCAGTAGCTTGTAATTTCACGAAAAGACTATCAACAACAATCTTAACATCTATCTTTTTTGCGATACTTTTTACACTGCTGGGTACAATTACATCTTATGAATGTAACTGGCCTCCAGGAGCTACAATATCGCTATTTTCTGCTGCAGCATACGCGATCACTCTTATGATCAATCGAAAAAAACAGGTTAATATCTTTCTTAAAAAGAAAAATATTTCTTCCAGAAATTTTTCCAAGCGCTAGTTTTTTTTGAAGAACCTTTTTCTTGTCTTCTTATTGGCTTAGCTTTTGATTTTTTCATAGTAAGTCCCCTTTTATTTATTTTGATCCTTGCTGATTCTTAGTACTAGTATCTTTATCATTTTGGACGATCTCGCACGCCTTACTATGATGCTTCAATGTCAACTTAGACTCTTTTTTCTTACTTAATTTTTTTTGATTCTTATTCATAAACATCCTTATTTTAATTAAAGCACATACTTCATATTTTTATTTTATAACTTCAATATACAATTTAATTTTAAATAAATCAAATTAATTATAACTATTAATTAAAAACTACAATAATCGATCGCAAAAAAAATTAAATTACATCTTATTTAAGGATAGCTATTTATAAATAATGCTATCTGTAGTACTTTAGGGGCACCCCTTATTTACCACTTCGAGTTTGAGATGATTTTGGTAAAAAATAAGAGTTAAAGCATACTTTACTTAGCAATAATCTACTTTTACTCTTGACTTAGAAAAAAACCTTCTTTTATTATCTCTGCTTTCCTCTCCAGAGTAGTTCGATAAGAACTGCTCTATACTTCGTTTTGAAAAATTTCAGGAGGTCTAAATGTACGCAATTATAGAAACGGGCGGAAAGCAGTACCGAGTTGAGAAGGGAGACGTAATCGATGTAGAGCTCTTGGACAAACAAGAGAACAACATAGAGTTTAGTAACGTACTTTTCATCAACAATGGGTCCGATATAAAACTCGGAAATCCTTATCTTAACAAATCTGTTGTAAAAGCGGAGCTTTTACAAGAAGTTAAGGGACCAAAAGTCATCTCTTTTAAATATAAGATGAGAAAAGGTTATAGAAGAAAAGTAGGTCACCGTCAGCGCTATCTGCGAGTGAAAATTACTGACATCGTCGGTTAAAGGAGATATTGAATGGCACATAAGAAAGGTCAAGGTTCGACAAGAAACGGTCGCGACTCAAATGCACAGCGACTTGGAATTAAAGCCACTGGTGGACAGTACGTCACAGCAGGAAGCATCATTGTTCGTCAAAGAGGAACAAAGTGGATTCCAGCTAAGAACGTGGGCAGAGGACGTGATGACACATTGTTTGCTCTCATCGATGGTGTAGTATTATACAGAAAAAGCAACCGCACACACGTATCAGTTCTTCCAGCAGTTTAATACGCTTCAAGCTTTATAGCCCTTTTTCAATGAAAAAGGGCTCAAAAATAAAAAAATCCTTCATTTTTGTGAATTATGTTTATAGATTCGGTCACATTGACACTAGCCGCGGGTAAAGGCGGAAATGGCGTAGTCGCATGGCGCAGAGAAAAGTACATACCTAAAGGTGGTCCTACAGGGGGCAACGGAGGTAGAGGTGCTTCTATTATCCTTAGAGCAGATAATCAAGTTCCTTCATTAGAAGGAATGAGAAATAAGAGAATCATCAAAGCTGACAACGGGATGCCAGGCGGAGCCAACTTATCTCAAGGACGATCCGGCAAAGATTTAATTATCACTATACCATGCGGTACATTAGTTAAAGATAGCAAAACCAAAGAAGTATTATTTGATTTTGTTGAGCATGGGCAAGAATGGATAATTTGTAGAGGTGGCAAAGGCGGAAAAGGTAATCATCACTTTAAATCCCCCACCCACCAGGCACCAAATACCTATACAGAAGGAACTTCTGGAGAAAGTAAGGACGTCGAACTCGAATTAAAATTAATCGCTGATGTTGGATTACTGGGAATGCCTAATGCAGGTAAATCTACTCTTATGAGCAAAATCACATATGTTCCAGTAAAAGTAGCACCTTACCCATTTACAACACTCCATCCTAATCTAGGCTTCGTGCAGTATAGAGATGGAACAAGGGTTCTTGTCGCTGATGTACCAGGCATTATTAAAGATGCCCACGTAAATAAGGGACTTGGCATTTCATTCCTAAAGCACATAGAAAGAACATCTTTGATCGTGTATGTAATAGACGTATCAGGATTCGAAGGTAGAGACCCTCTTGAGGACTACGAAATCCTCAAAAACGAGCTAAAAGAGTATAATGAAGATATGCTCCAAAAACCATTTTTAGTTGTTCTAAACAAAATGGACATAGAAGGGGCTGAAGAAAACATAGAAAGATTCAAAAAAGAAATCGCTATCGATCCTTCTCAGGTCTTCACTATATCAGCCAAAGAAAGACAAGGGTTAGATCTATTAATTGACACCCTCAAGGCAGCAGCTCCTCAGAAAAAAATTGAAGAAGAACTCTCTGTCGTCTTAGATGAAGAACTCATCAATGACTTTCAACTTGTCTAAAAAAAGCCCTTAACGGGCTTTTTTTAGAACAAAGTTTCTTTTTTCATAGATTCTTTAGAAAAGTACAGCTTAGATTCTCTTATTACTTCAGAGGAAAGCCCAGTGACACCAATGAAGTTAGTGATCAACATAAGTGAAATAGAGATATCTGCAAGTACCCACACAAGATCCACATGAGCAACTGCGCCAATAGGAATCAATACTAAATATACATATTGAAACCACTTAGCCCTGTTTGCTCCCCAAAGATAAGAAGCCGCTCTTTCACCACAGCAACCCCAAGCTATGATTGTTGTGTACGCAAATAAAGATAGCGAAGTAATTACAACTAAAGATCCGATTGTAGAGCCCATAACCTGAGAAAATGCGTAAATAACCATGTTTGTGCTTCTCAAATCAACCTGATCTGCAGCTCCCGTTACTAAAAGAACAAGTCCTGTCGTAGTACACATAATCATTACTATAAAAGGAGCAATTAAAGTAACCATACCGTCGACAATAGGACTCTTGGTTTTTGCTGATGATTGTAAAATTGGTACAATACCTGTACCTGCATCAGTTGCAAAGACTCCCCTATCAAAACCCACAGTTAAAGCCTTGAGCATTCCATAACCCAAAAAACCTCCAGCAACCGATTTAGGAGCAAATGCAGATGTCAGCATTCTTTTAAATGCTGGAATAACCTCGGTACAATTTGCACAAAGTACAATCAATGCGCCCAGTAAATAAATCAAAGCCATTACAGGAACAATCGATGAAGCAACTTTAGCTAGTCTTCTAGTTCCACCAAGAGTTACTACACCCACAATAAAAGTCATCATTATACCCAAGATGAAGGGGGGGAAACCTAAACCTTTTAAAGGGAGGACTATAGAGTTAACTTGAGCGAAATTACCCACAGTCATAGCCGCAATAAGAGTGAAAAATGAAAAAATAACAGCTATTTTTTTTAAACCAAGCCCCTTCTCCAAGTAATACATTGGACCGCCTTGGTATTGTCCATCTTCCTCTTTCTGTCGATATTTAACACCGAGGACGCAACTTGTATATTGAATGGTTGCTCCTAAAAAAGCCATGACCCACATCCAAACAAGGGCACCAGCCCCTCCTGTTGTCAAAGCAATGGCCATACCGGAAATATTACCTGTCCCTAAGTTACCAGCAACAACCGCAGATAAAGCTTGATAATGGGTAATAGATCCTTGCTCACTGCCGTCCGACGAAAGAAGATTTTTTGCACTTTGCGACAACTTGGTGATTTGAACAAATTTTAAGCGTATTGTGAGATATATCCCCAAAAATAGTATTCCAGGTAGTACACAATACAATGTAAAATTTTCATTTAACTGAGAAAAAAACTTAAGTAAGGTCATCGTAGTTATCGTCCGTAATTAAAAACATGAAGTTTAGCATATACTAAAGGATTCATCTACATTAAAAACGATTTTTATATAAACCTATTTTGAATATTGCGCGCCCTTTAATCAAATTTAAGGCGCGCAAAAAAGACGATAATTAAGACTCGGACGCCCCTTCAATAAGAACGGAAACTCTTTTGCGATTAGCTGAAGAAAACGCTTTTTGTACAAACTTCTGAACTTCCTCAAAGGGAATACTTTTTAGTTTCTCTATAGAAGCATTTAGATAGCGCATTTCTTCGTGAGAAGCTCCTGATGTTTTGTGCTTTCTAAGAGCACTTATCAACATATATCGAACAAGATTGACTCTTTCCTTCGATATTTTAACATGAAAACTATTTGCGAAGTCTTCTAAAAAACACTCTGTTCTATTCATAAGATCTTGGGGATTATGCGTGCTTGATTGAATCGCAAAAAAATGGAGAAGCTTATCTTGAAAAACATCCCCCCATGAATACAACCTATACGCTGTCTGTTGTTTTGTTCTGAGCTCTTCAAAAAACTCTTCCTGTATTAATTGAGATACGATCTTCTGTGCAGCCCAGTTTTCTCTTTGAAGGGCTCCTACATTTAATACCATGACCAAAGCATTTCCTCTTCGATGAGTCGCCTTTTCAATAATTTTCGGACCATCCCAGCTGAATTGTTGAAGGTGACTCAGCATTTCTTCACTGTAATCTATTGTGAACGCATTTTTTTCAAAACATCCCTCAATAGTCTTCCAATATCCTAATGTATCTTGCTCAGATATGTCTCCATAAAACACACCTTGAACGTTCATATTGGTAAATACGGTAGAAACGAATTCACTTAAATCTTCAACCTTAAGCAAAGGAAAATACGCAAATAAATCAGAAAAAACAAACTGGTTTGACATGAGGACCGACTCCGCAGTAATCTGCGCCAGTTCAATAGGCTCAGGGTCTCCTTTATATGTATCAATAAACTCGACTTTAATTTTTTCAAAAAGTTCTTCATCAATTGGTATGTGAGAAAAAGATGTGAAAAATTCAACTAGAGGCTCTTCAATATTATCGCTTTTGATATCTAGCATAAGACAGATTCCCTTTTCAGAAGGATAAAGCGTCCAAAATAAGGTATTCTTTATATGATCTGGCATGTATTCATTTAATTTTTCCTGAATATAATAAACAAAAATAGACGCAAGGGAGGAATTCTTAACATTTACTAAAGTATACGGGCTTGCAAAACAAAACCAAGCTCCTATTCCAGGCTCTGTCACATTTACATTCGTGGCAAGATGGATCGACGTTGTCTCTGTTTTATACACAGAAATTGCTCTTTCTAGATCCTCTTCAATGTTAAATTCATCCTCCATGTCTTCATTCGTTACGTTAGCAGGACTAATTTGCACTTCTGGATGTGGATCTGCACTAGCCCAGCGTTTTAGTTTATCTTCTTCAATTTTACGAACAAGGTACTGAGTACCCATCCATTTTTCAACTTTCGAGGGCTTTATACCGGATTCTTTCTCAGGAGCAACAAGGAAGAAAATCGATGTATTTGGCGTTAAAGAATCGAAAAACTTGTGATAAGCATCAGGACTATATTTAGAGCTGATCAGTGAGCCATTTGGATAAGACTCTATTCCAGAATCAACCAAATTACTAACACAATCCACAACAAAGTCATAAGCATCTAGGGGGGTCACATAGGTCTTGCTCATTTTTTCATTTAGATATAACTCATCAAAAAGATGCTTCGGAATGCCTTCTTTTTTTAATTTATTCAGCACTTGAAAAGTATTATGAATAACTTCATCTACTCTCTGCACACCTTTTTTTGTTAGAGCTAGCTCCACTAAAAAAAGAACATGATCTTTTTCAACTCTCCAATAATCTACTAACAAATCAGAAATCAGCTCTTTTGATTTCATAAAAGACAAAAGACTATCTGTTCCATTATGAACTATAGCCATATGAGCTAGCTCCATGGCAGATAAAGCATCTGACTCAACCAACTCCAAAGGAACCTCCCACATCATCTGTAGCGAACGTGAATTATATGTGGACTTAAGATGAATGAAGTGACCTTGCTGACTTTCTAATGTTATAGTCCCTTTAAAATTGCTACTACTCCCCTCTTTTTCTGGAATATCAGAAAAAGCGTCAACAACCATATTACACATATCCCCCATAGAATAAGGAGACAAGACGACCAAATGCATTGCAGCTGGTCTATAGTAGCGATTAAACCATTGCTTAATATCTGCAGATTTAACACTGCTTAATGACTTTAAATTACCACATGAAAATACAGCGTTGGGGTGTTTAGGGTTTCCGGTCTCTTTTATAACTCTCCAAACCCTTACTGCTTCGTTTTCTATTTGATCTTCGAATTCATGATGCACTGCATTCATTTCTCTAACGATTGTATCTTGGAAGAAATTAGGAGTTTTAAAAAAATGGCTAAGCCTATCTAGTGCTCCATCAAAACCCTCATGATTCACGGCAAATCCGTACACGGTCCTATCATGAGTAGTAAACGCATTATAATGTCCTCCCCTCTCTCCGATGAATCGTGAGAAGTCTGACTCTGCAGGGTATTTTTTATTGCCCA
>VGMB01000088.1 GCA_016866585.1 Chlamydiota bacterium | reverse complement strand
CCAAAAAGTCCTCCTGATCAATCATTTTTTTCAGCACTAGCCCACATAGAGGGATCTGAAAAATTGATTAGAAATTATAAAAGAGAGCTAGAAGCATTTGTAGTTGATGCAAACAGATCTTCTATCTGCCTTCCTGAAGAAAAAAATGATAAATTCACTGTTGTTGTACTTACCTCTAGTTGCAGTGGTGGGAATTTATCTGTTGCCTATGCGATCGTCGAATATTTACACACTAGAAATGATATTGAGGTAGTCCTTATAGATACTGAAGATCTAGCAAGGAAGATAGACCCTATTAAGATGGCTACAGGTATTTGTACGTATGATATGATTTACTCTGCAATCTTCCAGCAAACTAACGATTACAGCTTGATCCCAGGAAGAAAACAGTTAAGTCGAGATGTTCATAAATTTATTCCTTCTAATTTTTTAAATGCACTCAAGAATGAAGTAGTAAAAATTAACCCGGATCTCATAATTTCTACTCGATCTTATCTTATAGATGATTTTTCTCTAACTTCCCTTGGTGTTCCATTTAGGATGATGCAATCTGATTTTGAACTTTGTCCATCTTTAGAATCGTACTACAGAGAAAATTACTCGGATGAAATTCGTTTTTGGCTTTTCGAGACTAATCCATCTATGTTTAAGTCCATATTTGAAAAATGCCATAGGTTAGATCTTTATGATTCTAATGATACTTATGATGAAGCATTGAGAAAATTGGCTGATTTTTTAAAGGTTCCATATGCAAAATTAAGAAATCAATTTGAAGTTATTGGATACCCTGTAGGAAAAACATTTTATCCTATTTATGACGTAAATCATCTGAAAAAAATCAAAGATAAATGGTTAGTTAAAGATGATGAAATCCCAGTATTCATTACTATGGGTAAACACGGCACTGCAGATACCAGAAAAATTTTTAATCAACTATTACAAGCTAAGTCTAAGAGAAGATATAAGTACTTTATTGTGTGTGGCAATAACAAAGATATGGAGCAAGAATTAAGAGATACTCTTATAAATTCAACCGTTCCAGAAGCAAAGAACTTCACAATATGTGGGCTTATAACTCCTTCTCAAATGAATGAACTTATGAATATATGCCCAGTAGGACTTTCAAAGGCGGGCGCTGCAACAGTTCTTGAGACCATGGCAACGCATGGGTATCTTCTTCTTCTTGGTTCCTATCCTTGGGAAAAAGAAAATGGAATTAAGCTTATTGAATTGGAATGCGCCTCTGAGGGAAATCTAGATCTTCCTTTGCTACAGCAAATAGATGTAGCTGTTGACTTGCGATTGCAGCGACAGCTTTCTGAAAAAAAATTCATGCTTCTCAAGCAATGGAAGTATAATTTCAAAAATAAGCTGGATGTTTTAATGATTAATAATCAAAGAGATAATCTATTTCATAGATATATTAATTGGTGTCAAACAGGACTAGGCAGCTTCATTAATATGCAAGAAAGTATAGCTAGAGAGGAACAAACAGCATGAACACTATTCAGTTTAATAGCAGTATAGATTGCTTGGTAAGACCCATTTTACCTATGGACTGTGATGAGAATCAGCAATCAGTAAAAATACAAAAAGCTTTTCGAGGTTTTTTAGCACGAAGAGGTCTGTTACCTTGTTCAAATTTTCCTATATATAGTGAGGAGTGCCGATTACTTAATGAGTCGACTCCCAGAGCTCTTGAGGGGAAAACTGCTGTCTATTTGCCTGAGCGAGCTCCAAATTTAGTTATAAAAGATACGGGAGCAAGTAATGCAAAAAAACGTCATTTTCAAAATCAATCTATGCGTGAGCTGGTTAATAAAGGTAAATTAACTTCATTAGTTATCCCGCGTTCACGAATTTATAAAAATTACTTGATTGAAGATAGATTATCAATTTCAACAGACCCAGGATACAATGCGACCCTTTATTTAAATAATCCTGAGTTGTTTAACAAGGTCGCAGAGCAAATGACTACTTTGTTTAAAATTGGGTATATAGACTACCTTGTTGAAAAAGCTAAAGACAGTGAAAGGATTAAAAGAATTAGATACGATAATATTCCATTCTTAGTACAGGAAAAACACGATATAACATCTATTTCTATAGGACTAATTGATTTAGAAAGAAGTTCGACTAACGAAAAAGTTAAAAGCCTGCGTCATAAGCTTTTTATCTTATCCAATATATTTCCCCTGCACTGGAAATTAATTCAAGAACAAGCTCAAAAATGTGATATGATCTTAGGATCTAACGAAATAGCTCAAATTGAAAATTCTATTTTGCATGCAAAGTTTTACTATGAGGAACAAGCTAGGCAGTATTTAATTCATCAATCGCCTCCTAAAGCGTATATTACCTATCAAGATCTTAGTGAGAGAAGATTCGGTGATGCACTTATGACTTATTTGCATGCCAAATGGATCTCATTCGTAAGTGGGGCTCCATTGGCTTATAGACCGTTTATTTTTTCAGATAGGCTTAATCTAAGTGATTTGGAAGTCCATTTTGATGAGGTTACAAAGTTTTGTGGTCCCGAGATTAAGTTTAGAAAGCAGAATTATATCCTAAGTTCGTTGAGCGACCATCCAAATTTATATTGTGTTCATTATTTTCCAGAGTGTAGATGGGAGCTTCAGCATGGTGTTAGACATAATGGAAAACCTTGGGTTGATTATTTTAATGTGGATTGGAAAAATCCAGAGTTTCGTAGTCAAATCCAATATTTGATTTCACCTAAAGACATTCAGATTCACCATGAATTACCGACTAATAAATTGTGTCTGGCGCTTCATTATCGCGATGGGGGAGGATTCGATAAGGATATTCCTAGCCTAAATCTACCTTTGAAATTTCCACCTGTTGATTTCTATGTTGACGGGATAAAGAATATATCATCTGCTTTTTTAAACTGCCCAATATACTGTTTTTTATTTACCGATGCAGCCGATCCAGCAAAAACTGTTGAATATTTAAAAGGTCGTCTCCCTGAGGGCATAGATATAGATATCGAATGGAGAAAACAAAATAATTTTCATAACCTTAATGTTATCGAAGACTTTTTTTCTTTTTTTCAATTTGATGCATTCATTTATCCGCAATCTAACTTTAGCATGATTCCTGCTTTAATCAATCAATTTGCGGCTACGTTTACACTTACTTCTGCAGTACAAACAATTGGAAGGGTTGAAGTTGAAAATACAGAACTTACAATTGATGATGAACGTCGAAGGGAATGTCTTAATAGAATGGGTTTACTAGAGCTGTAATAGAAATTAGGTGTGATTTGCTTGCAAGTAGAAAATGTGGGGCAACCAGGACTTGAACCTGGGACCAACGGGTTATGAGTCCGTTGCTCTAACCAACTGAGCTATTGCCCCTTAAAAGAAGTGCATATGATACAAATTTTGTAGTCTCAAAGCAAGAGTTTTTTGCATTTATTTTATTTTTTTCATTTGAGCCATGAATTTAGCTCTAAGATTTTTCACAATAGATTGAGTCTCATCGTCATTTAGTTTCTCTTTGATTGGATGATCCCATACTGTCATCGGCCAAGCTGGATCTGTAGTAAATCTAGCTATAATATGAATATGAAGCTGAGGTGTTTTATTGCCGATGGCTGCTACATTTATTTGATCTGGATGATAGGCATTCCAAAGTATTTCTTGTGCCATTGACATCTCTTTATATAGGATCATTTGGTCATCAATATTTAGATCGATTATCTTTTTAATGCCTGTTTTCATGGGTATTAATAAAATCCAAGGATAGTTTTTTTCATTTTCTAAAAAAACTTTGCAAAGATTTAAATCTATTATATGAATTTTTTCCTTAAAATTAGGATGAAGTTCAAAATTCATATAGAAAACCTCTCCAGATAAAAGGTCGGTTTTTCTTCATCTTTTAGATTCTCAATCATGTTTGGATTATGCTTTAGTCTATCTGATGCAATTCCTGTCCGGGTAATTAATACAGATCCCATTCCGAAACTCTTGGATCCCTTGACATCTGTTTCTGGTGTGTCTCCAATCATAACGACTTTATCTGGAGAAATGACTCCGAATTTCATGAATTCCCTCATAGCCCTTTCAAAAGCAGGGGCGTATGGTTTTCCTATGTAATGAGCCTCTCCGTTAAGTTCTTGATATTTTCTAGCTAAACTGCCTTGGCGTACTACTGCTTGAGGTGGATTTCCTTCATGAGCATGTGAATCGGGATTTGCACACAGCATAGGAAGTTTTGATGGTACGTATGATCTTACTATCTCATCAAAAACAGATGCATCGGTATGATCTTTTCCGTTTAAATGCGGTGTGGAAACATAGATAAAGCTAGCTTCGTTTATGTTGTCGGTTTCTTCAAACACAGAGTCTGCAAAAATCTCTTTGTGAATAGGTATTTCAGTGTAAGGTCCTCCAAGAACAAAGTATTTGTTATTAGCAGTGGAAAAGGGCATAGTCCCTGACAAAGCATGTTCTCTCGCTATTTGGCCAGATGTAATAAGAAAATGATAGTGAACACCTTCGAAGATTCCATGTTTTTTTAACTTTTCTTTTTCGCTGTCTGTAATTCGTGTTGCATTAGATAATATTCCGACTATTTTTCCAGATTCAACTAGATGTTTCATGGCATTCTCCGCGCCAGGGAGCATACCAATTGCATTTCCACCCCAAAATACCCCATAAGCATCGAGTAGTACGCCAGTGTAATCTGAAACTATTTTTAGAAGAGGAGTGTGTATTTGAGAAGAGTTCATTGAATATACCTATATATTAAGCACTTTTCTCACATCATAGCTAGCTCACGTTTTCTAAAAAATAAAAAGTGCAATTTTCAGGTAAATCAAAAATTCAATTTGCGATTTTTTAGAGTATTATGTAGCCTCGAAAACGTCATATATTTTTTTAGCTATTTGATTTGCTATAATAATTTATTTTACAAACGTCCAAGCAAAAGAGTTCTTATGATGAACCGAAATTCGATGAATGCTATGCTCTCTATTGTCATCTGTTTTACAGGATGTGTTTCTCTTTTTGCAGATACAGATCATGGTACTGAGGAGATCGCAATAACAGATCCAGTTAACGATGCTAATGTTTCTTATGTGAGAAATGAGTTGCTAACTCGAACCGATGCACTACCTGCAGATGAAATGAAAGATGCTACAGATCCTTATTTAGAAGGATATATTCAAGCTCTTGTAGATATGCATTTTTATGAATATCGTGTGATTGTAACCGTTAAAGATCACCATGTTTCTCTTTCAAATTTACCTGCTAACGAGCTTGTGGCCGATGCTATTGTAGCGTTTGTTAAAGATTTACCAGGAGTTGTAGAAGTTCAGGTTAAAGATTTAACTCAAGCTGAAAAAGAAGCTAAAGAACAATATACCGAGCAGCCAAGGGTAAATGGTATTTGGTTTCCTCAATCTACTATAATATTTCAACCCCTAATTGCAGATCCTAGGGAACCTTACTACTGGGCTGCTTATAGATATGGAGATAAAGTCATAGGTAAGCAGGCTGCTTCTGTAGCACTTGGAGATGACTTCCCATTTTTTAGATGGAGGGATGTTTTTAGATGGCATGGGGATCTGCAGCTAGGTATACAGGGTGCTGTGTGGGCTGTATTCAATTATTGGCATATTGAAAACAAACCAGATGGTGAATCTTGTGAGCTTGTTAATGCGGACTACTTTTTTGGAATACCGCTCACTTATGGCGTCGATAGGTGGTCTTTTCGTTTGAGATTATATCATATTTCAAGTCATCTAGGGGATGAGTTCTTGGTCAATAATCCTCAATATTATGATGATCGCGTTAATCCAAGCTATGAAGCCGTGGATTTTGTTACATCTTATCAATTTTCTGGTCATCTAAGAGCTTATGGAGGACCTGGAATAATTGTGCATAGCGACTCTTCATTTCCAATGAAGACTTTTTACGTTAAGTATGGTGCCGAGGTTCATGTTCTTGGAAAAAAACTAAATTACCAAAGACTTTTTGGTACACCGTTCTTCGCTTTGCATTTCGAAAACTGGCAAGTCCGTGATTGGAATCTTGATCTCTTTGTTAAGTTAGGATATGAGCTATCCAAGCTGCAAGGAATAGGTCGTAAAATGCGTATCTATGTAGATTATCACCATGGGTATTCTTATGAAGGTCAGTTCTTTAAAGAAAGAACTCAGTATGGAGAATTAGGTGTCTCATGGGGATTCTAGTCAACTCTTAGGTTTGTAAGAAGGTCGTTGCATTCATAATGCGAAGGCCTTCAGGAGTTTATATGTTGATTCATAGAAATTAGAGCTTAGGCTCTATAGCAGTAAATCCTTTCATTTCAATGATGTTCTATTTAAGAATAAGCCTTTATTTATACCTATTCCTTTTGATCTATATGGCTTGTTTTTTCAAAAATAAAATCTTCCTTTAATAAGAGATAGATATTTTCAGAGACTTGAATTTTATTGGGAAGGCTTCAAGATTCCTTCCGACAGACTCCAGCAATAACGAGATCTGTATGAATTCCAATTCTTAGTTGAAATGATTCATTTTTTTTCTTTAGTAAACAAAGATAATTTATCTAACAGTTCTAAACGTGGCTGACAAACTTTTTATGATATATTC
>VGMB01000087.1 GCA_016866585.1 Chlamydiota bacterium | reverse complement strand
CTCTAGTGTTAGTACACTATTATCACCTGGGATACTTACTAACACCAGTCTTGAGGAAAACAAAGAAGAGGTGCCTGATCTTGCTGTCACAGGCGAGCTGCACGCTGCAACTAATGAATCAGAAATAAGTTCGGAATCTTTTGCTGAAAAATTAGCTGCAACTGAAATGGAAGAACCCGATGAAAATACAAATCCATGGCTACCAGTCGGCAAAAAAACTTCAGACATTGAAATAATCAAAGAAGCTACAGGTGTTGAATTAGCTCAATTGATACAACGCAACTTAAATAAGACATTTCAAACGAAAACAAGAACTATGCAACTACATCCCCGGGTCTCTTCATGGTTTTCATCAAAAGAAGAAGGACTTGAGTATAGAACAGTTGTAGAACATCAAGAAATCACAAATCCTGAACAAACAATCCTTAGACATTTATTTCCTAAATCTATACTTACTGCTATTCAAAGCCGGGTTTACTCACAATTTAAAGATGATAGAAGGAACCCAGGTATAAGAAATTATACAGCTTTGCTTATGATAGACTCTAAAAAATATGTGCTTGAGGCAAGCTTCAATCAAAAAGGTTTTTTATATCATCTTTATGCAAAACCACTTGATAAAATCGCCGATTATTTTTCTAACAGAGAACTTGGCGCAGCTATAGATCATGATGCTGACCAAGTAATTTACACGCCTCAAATCACAGATTACAGCCAGGAGCCTTTTACAATACTTGAAAATGGGAATGCACAATTCGAGTTTGAAGGCAGGTTATATGAAATCGTCAATTTAATTAAAAAATAGATGAAAATTCAATTAGTAATCAACCAACTCTAAAGAAGTTTACTTGTTTCGTATGGTAAAAATTTAGGTATTCCCATATATTCTCTGTTTTTTCAGGGATATAAAAATTGATGTTTCGCCACCTTCGCCCTTTATCTTACTTCATATGCTTAAGTGCACTTGGGTTACTGTCAAACGTTAACGCTGAGGTAACTTTCATCCCCCCAGATGCTAATGCATTTAAAAAGGCGATAAAAAAACTTCCAGGCAGAAAAAATAAAAAACAAGAGATCGTCCAAAACACTCCACTCCCAGAAAAATCACCATTAACACCAGAGGAAATACAAATCGATTTGAGAGAACCCATGTTCACTCAAGGTGTAATTAAAACAAATAAAGGTGGGGTGATTAAAGCAGAAGGAATTCGAATTCAAGCTCAAAATATTGAATATATCAATAAAATTGAAAACGGAATAAGAGTTCTCAAGGTCGTTGCAGAAAATGATCTTATGATGGAGTTTGGGGATCAAATTTTTGTTGGGGACAAGCTAGAATTTGATTTCAGCACAAGAACAGGAACATTATGGAACGGAAAGACTGATGTTGACATTTGGTTTCTTGGCGGTGATAAAATTGAACTACAAAGAGACGGTAGCTATTACATCTATAATGCCTTTATCACTACTTGTGAAAGCAATGAAAACATATGGGAAATCAATTCTGAAACAATAAATATTTCTCAAGAAAGAACTCTTTCGGCCAATAACATACAGTTTAAATTTTTCAAAGTACCTGTATTCTGGTTTCCTGTATTTAGAAGCAATCTAAAACTATTTTATGACTCACCTGTAAAATACAAGGTTGTCTGGGATAAGGGTCTTGGACCTAGAGCTACGATGAGATACAGAGTATTTTCATGGCAGGATGTAAATATTTTCTTGCGCTTAGATTATCGCCTTAGCAGAGGACCAGGCGGAGCCCTTGAAACAGAATACTGGTCTCCAGACGATAGGACAGTTTTTATCACAAGAAGCTATGGCGCCTATGATAAAATCGTTCCAGAAGAGCGAGGAACTACCCGCTACAGGTTACAAGGACTACTTAGCCACCAGAGTCTTGATAAGAAGACATTCTTACATTTCACGTACGATAAGTTTAGTGATGTTCAAATGATCAATGACTTTAAAAGTAACGACTTTGTCATCGACACACAAAAAAGGACAAGACTTCTTATTAATCACCAAGAAGACAATGTATTTGGAACTCTGAGCTTTCAACCTCAAATTAATAAATTTGAAAGTATTAACGAGCAACTTCCTTTAATTACACTTGGGGTAAAGCCATTTAACCTTGGTTCTAGTGGAATTATTTCTGAGAATTTTATCAATGGTGGCTATCTGAAGTATGTTTTTTCTCAGCAACTTCACAACCAACTACAACCGATCCACGCTGCAAGACTTGAAACACAAAACAGATTATATCGACCCTTCCATTTTGGACCTGTTAACATAACCCCAAATGCTGGTTTAGCTGCAATATTCTATAACAATAATCCACAAAATGACAGCGTCGGCCAGTTAGTATTTACTTATGGCGGAGAAATCAATACACAGCTGTATAAACAGTTTTCTAATAAGGTACACAAAGTTGAGCCTTATATATCCTATAGAGGCTTAACCAAACCTCGCGTTGCTAACATTAATCACTATACTTTCAGTATGGATGATGGATACTATAAGATTAATCAACTAACACTTGGAGCAAGAAATTACTTCTTTTCTTCTAACAAGGATTTATACACCCCTATTTTCTTAGTAGATGTGTATACTAATGGGTATTTTGCTCAAAATAGCTACAGCAAGACCTTCCCGAAATTTTACACTTACCTTGAATGGAATAGACCATCGTATAATCTAACTAGTGATATCTGCTGGAACTATCAAGAACAAGTTCTAGACTACATAAACACAAAAACTGAAATCACTGTAAACGAATACATCGCATTTGCACTGGAATATAGACATAGGAGCAAATATGACTGGAGAAAGGCAAACCATACCGACTTTATAGTAGATATGGCTCACTCGATAGAATCTCTTTTACACTCCCCTCTATCAGATAGAAGGGATACAATATTAGGAAAACTATTTATAAGATTTTCACCTAAATGGTGCCTAAACCTAGAATCAGCTCAAGGATGGAGAAGGAAACACGACCCTAGCTATAGCGCTATAAACACAGAGCTTACTACGAAACTCCCCTGCAACTGGCAACTTAAATTTGCTTATAATCACATGCCGGGCGATGATAGATTTACCACTCAAATTCAGTTAATAAAATAAAAAAAGCAGACTAGCCGTTTAATTTTTTCTTAAGGTTTTTAAGTATTGGCTCTATTTTCTTTTTAGTTACAGTGTCAATCCTATCAACGAATAAAACGCCATTTATATGGTCATTTTCATGCATACGGACACGGGCATTATATCCTTCTAGTTTTTCAAAGAAGATGTTTCCATCTAGATCCATAGCTTCAACATTTATAGAAGAAGGGCGTAAGACTTTCAATTTGATTCCTGGAATGGATAAACACCCCTCAACCTCTTCAACCATATCTGAAGAAGGATCTGTTAACTTGGGATTAATGTATACAATAGGAGGTGATAGATCCATCGATCCATCTTCTTTTTCAATGTAGTTTCTAAGTACAAAAAGACGAATAGACCTTCCCACTTGAGGAGCTGCTATACCAACGCCGTCTGCCGCATCCATCGTCTCTATCATATCAGCAACAAGCTTTTTAATCTCGTCGGTGATTTCCTCTACAGGATCACATTTTTTTCTTAAAATAGGATGACCATATCCTAAGATCTCGAGTTTCATGACTTGATTCCCTCATCTAACTCTTCTATAGAAAAAGGCATAGGCATAGCTTTTGTGCTGAGAGATTCAGACCAGAAAGAAAGTAGTAAGCAGCCAAAAACAAAAGCAACAGCCATCCACGCTGTAAACTTCTTTACTACATCTGCTGTGGATGTTCCAAATAAAGAATCTCCTGCATCACCACCAAAAGAAGCCCCAAGACCTAGGCTTTTACTTTCTTGTATAAGAACTAAAAGACAAATCAAGCCACAAAGGCCTAAAAAGAAAAATACGCTTAAATAAAATAAAAAACTCATTATAAATACCTGCACTGATTAATAATTGATCAATTTGGAGAAAGCTTCAGGATCTAAACATGCTCCTCCAACAAGAACTCCATCTATATTTTTTTGAGCCATTAATGAAACCATATGTTCAGATTTAACTGAACCACCATACAAAATTTTTACACTTTGAGCAACTGTCGGTGAAAACTGTTGGCTTAAATAGCTTCGAACCAGGCCATGAACATTTTCCGCAATTTCAGGTGTTGCAACCATGCCGGTTCCAATCGCCCATACAGGCTCATAAGCTAAAACTATCTGAGGAAGAAAATCACCACTTACCCCATCTAATGCAGCTTGGATTTGAGATATAACAACATCTTTTTCCTTGCCAGCTTCTCGATCTGATAGCGACTCTCCAAAGCAAACGATCGGTGTTAAAGATGATTGTAAGACTTTTAAAAGCTTACGATTAACCATTTCATCAGTCTCACCAAAGTACTGTCTTCTTTCTGAATGACCTATCAAAACAAATGTAGCCCCAGCAGACTCTAACATGCTTGTGGATATCTCACCAGTGTAGGCCCCAAAATCCTTCTCATGGACATTCTGAGCACCAATTCGTATTAAAGATCCTTTTACAGACTCAACGCAAGCGCAGATATCTATGAAAGGCACAGCTAGCATGACGTTTGCTCGAGAAGAAGAAATATATTTTTTTAACTGTTGTATATATACAGAAGACTCTGCAGGAGTCTTGTGCATTTTCCAGTTGCCGACAATTAAAGGTATTTTCACAAGAAAACTCCCAAGAATTCATAGTTTTTACATAACATCATAATCTAATCGAGCGTAGTAATGCAAGCCCAATTAGACTTTTTTTTAATAAAACTAAGTTCTTTTAATTATGTAAAACTATATAATATCACAGCTTTTGAAAACAAAAAATTAGAAAAAAAATGTCATCAAACATATCTGTATATCAAAAATTTTGCCCAGCCGAATATTTATCAATCAATCGTGATGGGAATATAGTTAAACAAAAATTCGTTATAGAAACTACTTGTAAACCCAAAATCGCATTTGATCATCCAAATCCTTGCTTTTTTAAGTCGATATTTAGATCTTTCAATTTTTGTGAACCTTGTCAACCTAATTCGGAGTTTGCAACCCTAAAAAAAATTCATTATTTGAGCTTACCCCCGGAAAACGCTCATTCTTTAATAGAACAATTTTTATCAACTCAAAAGAAACCGCATTACGAACACATCAGCGCTAAAATAATTGATACACATTGTGAAGAAATTGTAACTGGATCTCCTTGCAGTCGTTTAGTAGAAAAAATCATGGACTGCATAGAGATTAACGATCTTAAACCCCTAAACATCTTCACAATAAGAAAAGTCATAAAAGCTTATCAAGCTGCGTTGGATTATCAAGCAAATAACAAAATTGATCAAGTATGTGTATCTTCAAAATCTCCTTACCTAGAAGATCTTAACGCTCCGATCCAAATACGTAATTACCTTGAGGAAACTAACTCAAGAAGAGAACGCAGACCAGAAGGGAAAACAAATACAACAGCTAGTATCAGAATTTTTTCTGAGGATAAAGGGGGCTGTGTCTCTTTACCTTTCCAAGATAGAGTTAAGGGGGGCATGAAAACAATCAATCTTGAATTTTTTATAGATCCCGATCAGAACGTCCAAATTGTAAGACGCTACAAAATGCAAAAGGATCAGAGAAATGGAATTTCTTACGAGCGTTATAAAAAAAACATTGAAACCATATCGCATATTGAATCGGATTACATACTAAAACCTATCGTAGTATTTTCCACACCACCAAAAGGTGTTGAATGTATCGTAGAAAATTTTGATCAAGACCTATTCTCATTTCTAGAAAAATACCATCTTTTTTATAGCAATGCAGCCGACACAATCACAGTAAAGCACCCGGATGTTGCAAATAATTATTTGAAAAATCAAATGATCGATCTAATCCAAATTATCCAAGATACAGCTTGTGGTCTGCAAGACCTGCATGTTCATGGTTTTTTACATAACGACATAAAACCCGAAAACATACTTATCAAAAAATGTGAATATGGTTACGTTTCAAAAATTGCGGATCTGGATTTCTTGACAAGTATTGAAGACGGACTGAAAGTAAAAAAACTTATGGGCACTCCGGGATACTTAAAAGATGGCAGAATTGCTAGGACTGTCGAAACAGACTACTATGCATTAGGAAGAACCATATACATGGACGAGATAGAAAGGTACAGAAGCCCTTCTCTCATCGATGTACTTGAAGTTATACAGCACTATAGGACAGGCCTTACAACAGAAGAGGTTACTAATATAAATTTGCTAAAAAGTAAACTTATTGACCTGTCTAGTTTACTTAAGTTTGGAGAGCACGATAAAACTCCCCCCACCTATCCAAGTCTTGAAGATGTAATAAAATTACTGGAAGACATGAAAGAGCCTTTTCTATAGATTTATTCTAAATTATGATTATTTTACTTAGCGCGACAAATGAAAGCTCTTTCAGTAACAGAACTCACTCTACAAATAAAAAGGCAACTTGAACTAGGCTTTACTAATGTCTTTGTCCAAGGAGAAATCAGCAACATAAAGCTGCAGTCATCAGGACATTTTTATTTTACATTAAAAGACAGCGGAGCTCAGATGTCGTGCGTCCTTTTCAAAGGGCAAACTAAAAATCTGAGC
>VGMB01000086.1 GCA_016866585.1 Chlamydiota bacterium | reverse complement strand
TTTAAATAATATAACTAATGATACTCCAAATCATGCGCAAGAAAGCCCTCAAATAAGTAAAATGAGAGGAAAGCTCGCAAAGATTTTAGAAACTCAAGATAAACGTATTACCGCTCAAGCCATACAAGAAAAAAAGTCCGTTATAACAGAAGCAATTTCTAAAAATGCTTCTGAGCGTGTTGTTTTGAAAGAAAAATTATCGTTATTTGATGCCAATCAAAATAGTGCTGAGATTAGCAAAAAAGTGAAAGATATTGCTGATAGATTGAAAAAAGATTTCGAAGAAAATTCTTCCTCATTCTCAAATATTTTACAAAACAAGGAAGTAAAACAAGCATCAGTTGAATAATAATTGGTCTTTTTTCAAAACGATTTGATAGAAAAAATCGTATCCTTTACGATCTCTTTTGAAATTTATATATAAGAGATTATTATGGGAAATGTGATTGATTGTCTCAAATCAAGAGGACTTGTTGATTCAATAACCAGCGAAGAGTTGATATCTAAGGTATCTTCTCCGATTAAGGTTTATGTCGGTTTTGATCCAACTGCAGATAGTCTGCACTTGGGAAATTTATTAGGTATTGTAATCCTACGCTGGTTTCAAAAATTTGGTCATACTCCCTACGTAATTCTTGGCGGTGCTACAGGCAGAATAGGTGATCCTTCAGGTAAAAGTAAGGAACGGCCGCTTCTTGATGATGAAACAATCGAAAATAATATTGCTAAAATTCGAAAAAATTTTTCTAGAGTATTAGATTTTTCGGTTTCCAATTCTCCGGTTTTTTTTAATAACTTTGAGTGGTTTTCCAAAATAAATGTGATCGATTTTTTAAGAGATACAGGGAAACACTTTCGTCTAGGTGTAATGCTTGCAAAAGATAGCGTTAAAACTAGGGTCAACTCAGAAGATGGTATGAGTTTTACTGAGTTTAGTTACCAATTACTTCAAGGATATGATTTTTATCACCTTCTTAATGCTCATGACGTCTGCCTGCAGATGGGCGGTAGCGATCAGTGGGGTAATATCACAGCTGGTACAGATCTTATTAGAAAACTTTCTTCAAAATCTGCCTATGGTTTGACATTTCCTCTTCTTACAAGGAGTGATGGGAAGAAATTTGGCAAAAGCGAAGAGGGAGCAATCTGGCTTTCTGAAGAAAAATGTTCTCCGTATCAATTCTATCAGTATCTTGTTAAGGTTTCTGATGCAGATGTAATTAAAATGCTTAGAATGCTTACTTTTATAGAACTTGATGAGATTGATCGTATTGAAAATAGTATGAATTCAGACGGCTATCTTCCTAATTCTGCACAAAAAAAACTGGCTGAAGAGCTCACGAGAATGATTCACGGCGAGCAAGGACTTCAAAAAGCCCTCAAGGTTACAGAAGGAACTCAGCCTGGAGCTAAAGATGTTCAGCTTGATTATGAAACTTTAAAAGAAATATCTCACGATATGCCCAACGTCAGACTCAAAAAAGAAGTTGTGCTTGGAAGTAAATTTACCGATGTTGCAGCAACATCAGGTATAGTCTCCAGTAAGGGGGAAGCTGCTCGTCTTGTATCAGGTGGAGGAGCTTATTTAAACAACAATAAAATCGAAGATCCTCTTTTTAAGATTTCTGAAAATGATTTAATTGGTGGCAAATATCTTATGCTGGGATCTGGTAAGAAGAAAAAGTTGCTTATCGAAATCGAATAACAAAAAAAATATATATAATTTTTTGGGGTGTCTAAAACCACTATTTTAATAGTGGTTTTTTTTATTTTTTTTATTTTTTTTAGCGTCGTAAAGTATTTTTTTTTAAAAACAACTTGCCTGAAAATCACTGTGGAACAACAATTGGCAATAAAAGCACCTATTTCTCAACTTAGGTTATTGCAGCTAAACAAGGAGCAGGGTTCCTATGACAACGGTAACAAAAAAAAGACTCATACAGATGATTTCTCAAGAACGAGGAGTTCATCCTAATGATGTAAGAAATGTGATTCAATCTTTTCTTGATGCTATGACTGATTCTTTAGGCAAAGGGGATCGATTGGAGTTTAGAGATTTTGGAGTTTTCGAAATTGTTGAAAGAAAGCAGAAAATCGGTAGAAACCCTAAAAATGCCGGGGTGCCTATTGTAATACCAGCTAGAAAAGCTGTGAAGTTTACACCAGGTAAAAAAATGAAAAAATTGATAGAAAAGCCTCGTTCCAAATCTTCTTAAATATTTTTTAATAGCTGCTATCGTTCAATATAGCAGCTATTAATTTATAATTTTCCTTTCTTACGTCAAAGTATAAAAAATTTTAATCCTTTCAAATGGTTGAAAAATATTCAGAAATGTTGATAATTGACTGGATTTTATAGGTGATTACACGTCATTTGAGTTAGTTTACATTTGAATCGTAAATTTCAAATTCAAAAGGACAAATTAGTAGTAACATCATTTAAGAGGTAGTTAACTTGTCGGCCCCTAAAGTTTTTTTTGTCACAGCGGTTTTGGCTTTTTCGGTAATTGGAGTGGTTTCTGTTGTCAAAAAAAAGAAGTCTAAAGAGGTAGTGTCTGATGTTGTTGTGAGTGAAAAAAAATCTGCTTCAGAATCTTTTTTTGAAAACATAACACCTGTTGCTGTACCTTTAAAAGAAAGTGAAAAAACTTCTTTACACATCCCGAAAAATATTGAATCTGAGATTAAAGTAGAAGTCATAAAAGGACCTCAACCTTTAGTTTTTAAAGAATTTCCTTCTATAGATAGAACATATCAACTATTTAATACGGGGCAAAATAAATTGCCAATTGTAGAGACTGTTGTTTATTCTAGCGCAGTTCCTTGGCTAAAAGGAAGACCAGCTTGGGTTTCTGATTATGCTGCCTACTATAATACTTCAAAGCACTTTATCGCACGTAGCCTAAATGGAAAACCTGACTATAATAATCAAACTGTTGCGAGTGGAAGTAAATTTAACGTTTTTAAAAAAGATAAGAAGATCCACTTCCATCTACTAGTGGATACGAATCAACTCAAGATGGGGTTGTATTATTACGATCTTGAAACTAAAGAACGTCTTCTTATTAAAACATACTCAGTTGGACTTGGTCGCGTTGATAAAAACAAACCATCTGGAAGCTTAACACCTTTAGGGACATATCTTTTAGGTGATAAAATTGCTATTTACTCTCCAGGAATAATGGGTTTATTTCACGATCAGAAGACTGAAATGATTCGAGTTTTTGGCACGAGATGGATTCCTTTTGGACAGTCTTTAGAAGGTGCTACTGAGTCAGCTAAAGGGTATGGAATTCACGGAGCTCCTTGGATCGTAGATTCCAAGACCAGTGAGCTAGTTGAAAATAGAGAATCTGTTGGTAAATTTGAAAGTGATGGTTGTATACGCCTTCTTCATGAAGATGTTGAAGAGCTTTTTTCCATCATTATTACAAAACCAACTTTTGTACATATAGTTAAAGACTTTCAAGATGCTAATCTTCCTGGCGTTGAAGTCGCAACACCTACAAGATAAAATATAGGTAGAATGTTATGCTCCCACATGAAAAATCAATTTTTGAGTATGAAAAGACTCTACAAAAACTCAAAGATCAAAAGGGGGAGAATTCTCCTTGGTCAGATGATGAGATTTCTAAGTTGGAAAAGAAATTGGAAATTTTAAAACATAAAGTTTACTCTGAGTTCAGTCCTTGGGAGAGGGTAGCTATTTGCAGACATCCTAAAAGGCCAAAGTCTATAGATTACATAAAGAATATTTGTGAAAATTTCACTGAGATATTCGGAGACAGGCTCTACTCTGATGACCATGCGATTGTAGCAGGTCTTGCAACTATCGCCGGGGTGAAGTTCATGGTTGTTGCTCAAGAAAAAGGTAATGATACTCAAAGTAGACTCCATAGAAATTTTGGCATGCCTCATCCTGAAGGTTACAGAAAAGCTATGCGCTGTATGCGCCTGGCTGCAAAATTTAATTTACCTGTTCTTGCTTTGCTTGATACCCCAGGTGCTTATCCTGGCCTTGCTGCTGAGGAGAGAGGTCAGGGCTGGGCTATAGCTAATAACCTCATGGAGATGGCGCGCTTACCTACGCCAGTGATTGTTTTAGTGATCGGTGAAGGTTGCTCAGGTGGTGCCTTAGGCATGGGTATTGGTGATACCATAGCTATGCTGCAACACAGTTACTATTCGGTGATATCGCCAGAGGGGTGTGCATCTATCCTTTGGAAGGATACTAGTAAAAATGAAGTTGCTGCCAAGGCTTTAAAAATGCACGCAGAGGACTTGCTCAAGTTAGGTGTAATTGATCATTGTATTCAGGAGCCACCAGGTGGGGCACATCATGATGTAGATGCTGTTTACGCTGATGTAAAAAAATTTATAGTCCAACAGTGGGGTGTCCTTAAGCTTGTACCTACAGAAGAATTGCTCGAAAGACGGTATCAGAAGTTTAGAGCTATGGGAAAATTTGCCGTGGAAGACAACCTGTCTATTGTGTAATATAAAAACGCAATAGGCCTCAATATAGGTTAAAATCACCCCCGGTTTTGTGGTGATTATTAGCTAAGCTGGAAATAAGATTGTTGTTTTAGTGTTTTTTAAGAATAAGTTACACTTCAGCTATTTTGATATTTCCAGTTCGTGTTTATTAGTAATTTGCTAGTCTCTTGCCCGCTTGATATTTGTAAAAAATAACAGCCTTCTATTGTGGCAATAGAAAATATGAAGCTAAAAAAGGAATTAAACCAACTAAAAAAGGAGCGAGGCTTCCTCCCACCCTTAAAGGTATGGGTTTTCACCTCGTTAAATCGATGAAACTTCTACTTAAAGCTGCTCTGAGAACGAAAAAACATTTAATGCTATTGATGGTTACCTTCGGTACTCTTATATTATTAACCATAGGAAGCCAATTAGAGATGTTTGCTTTAGGTGTTCTTTCTAACAATGGTTCCGATTTTTTCTCTTTATTTTCTAGTGAGTCTGCAAAATCAATAGAATCACCTCAAGGTATTAGTATAGAGCAAGTACAAGAGAAGTGGAGTTTGATACAAGATCATGACGGATTAGTAACAAAAAAAAGCGCTGCATCGTACCTTGCCAATCAAAAGGATCCTAATCCTTTGAATTGGATGTTACATAAAGTTCAAGAAAACTTTGATATAACAAGTAATATTCTTGCCTTGCTATCAGTCCTTATGTTCGTTGCTGTTTTTAAAGCTATTTGGTTGTTTGCAAGTAGATATACAACCCAGCTTTTATCAATAAGAATCAGTCGAGATCTAAGGCTTCAGTATTTTGAGCATATACAGTCTTTACCTATGAGTTTTTACCAGCAATACAACATAGGAAGTCTTTCTTCTCGCGTGGTTGGTGATGCAGGACAAATAGCAGTATCTATAAACTCTTGGTTGACTAACTATTTACAGACTCCATTTACCATTGTAACATGTCTTTCAATGTGCTTCTACCTGTCTTGGAAGCTTTCTGTTGTTGTATTTATAGGAGCTCCTTTGATTATTTTGCCTATTACAATATTGGCAAGAAGGATAAAAAAAGTTACTAGACAGATTCAGTCAAACCAAGAAGTTTTTGCCTCTGTTTTAATTGATTTTCTTGCAGGAATTCAAACTGTAAAAATTTTTGCAATGGAATCCTTTTCGTTTAAAAAATACAAAGAACAAAATGATAGAACGGCAATTTTAGAGAGCAAAAATGCGAAATATGGTTTATTAACACGACCTATTCTTCATGCAATCACAACTTTGTGCCTTTCTGTTGTCGTTTTGTTTGGTTTATATACATTAGGTTTAAGTTTATCACAGTTATTAGTGTTCTGTGGTTTATTGCAATTGGTTTATGAACCACTTAAAAAGTTTGCAGATGAAAATAGTAATATTCAGCGCGGTATTGTAGCTGCTGAAAGGATGTTTGAGGTTTTACATCTACAGCCTGATATCGCCGATAAAAAAGATGCGACTAAAATTTTAGATTTTAAAGATTCTATCGAATTCGAAAATGTCTGGTTCAAATATCATGATGAGTGGGTATTAAAAGATGTGAGTTTTACCGTTAAAAAAGGCCAAACAGTAGCAATCGTTGGACCAACCGGTTCTGGTAAGTCAACGATTGTTCAACTCCTGCCTCGTCTTTATGAAGTACAGAAAGGTCAGATACGCATCGATGGCAAACCAATAGATTCATTTACACAAAAGTCATTAAGAGAGCTTTTAGCTTTTGTTTCTCAAAAGCCATTTTTATTTTATGATACTATTGCAGCCAATATTTCTGTAGGAAGAGAGTATCCTGAAGAAGAGATTAGACTTGCTGCAAAAAGGGCTAGAGCCGATGAATTCATTGATCGTATGCCATT
The DNA here is from genome assembly GCA_016866585.1 of Chlamydiota bacterium. Classification (GTDB taxonomy): domain Bacteria; phylum Chlamydiota; class Chlamydiia; order Chlamydiales; family Rhabdochlamydiaceae; genus VGMB01. The sequence continues at coordinate 357 of VGMB01000086.1, read as the reverse complement.
AAAGTACGAATCTCCTCTAGCGGAAGCGGGACAAAACCTTTCCGGAGGACAGCAGCAAAGACTTGCAATTGCAAGGGCTCTTGTTAAAAAGTCTCCAATACTCATCTTGGATGAAGCCACTTCTGCTCTAGATGCTGTTAGTGAGCATCATATTAAAACGGCTGTAAGTGCCCTTCATGGGGAGATTACTCAGATTTTGATTGCGCACAGGCTATCTACAATAGAATACGCTGATAAAATCATTTATCTAGAGCATGGATGCAAAATCGCTGAAGGAACACGTGAAGAATTGTTGGCGACATGCCCTCAGTTTAAGCTGATGTGGGATACAATGTTCAGGACAGAGTTTAAATCAGA
>VGMB01000085.1 GCA_016866585.1 Chlamydiota bacterium | reverse complement strand
GATCCCAGTCGTCATGTGGAAGAGTGTATCCAAATCCTAGTCTAAATCCCCAATCCCAGTCGTATTCTGGACTTTTTACTTTAGCTTTTGTTGTTGTCGAACTGGTTTGTTTTTCAATAGCAAAACCTAGACCTGATTGTTGCGCCCTCCATAGTAAAACTTCACCAAGCGCGAATAATCGCTTGGAATCTCTGAGCTGACTAGACATAAAAACCTTAGAACTCGACATCATGATTGTATCTTGTGGATCTGCATAGGCGATCTCACTTAAATTACTTTCTAAATTAAGAGCTACCTCTTCAGAGTCTAAAGCAGTTTCATAAAGATCATTTGATGAAATCTCTTCAGCAAAAAGAGCAGTAAAGGGAACTGCCGCAAAATAAATTACATAATTAATTTTCATAAACTTCAATTACTAGTTAATTTCAACATAACTATACTAATAATTAATTATAATTAATAGTTTGTCAATAAATTAATTAATAAAAAACCTCAATCTTATTTAAATTAATTAAAAGATTGAGGTTTCAGAAAGAAAGTTAGGAATTTCTAGACTTATAAATATACTTGGGACGGACAATAGGAGTACCTTTACCACCGCGGGCTTCAAGGCGTTCGTAGACTATTTGGATAGCGATTCCCACAGATCTCGATAATCCAAAAAGAACGGTAAAATATTCTGGGAAACCAAATCCGGAAGCAGTTAGCATAGATCCTGATATAGCATCAACATTAGGATAAGGGTTAGTGATTTTAGGATTTTCTTTTAATACCTTAGGTCCAGCATCGCGCAATAAAAGAGCTATCTTAACAAGAGGGTGACTAGGGTAGTGTTTTTTTACATATTCATACTGTACTGTGGCCCTAGGGTCTTCTACTCTTAGGACAGCATGTCCAAATCCGAATACAAGTTGTCCAGAGTCTAGCCTATGTCGTATGGCTTTATCTACTTGAGACTCGGTTGCATTTTCACCCACCTCAGCAAGTATGCTCTGAACAAATTCTAGGCAATCTTGATTTGCCTTTCCATGTCTTGGGCCAGCAAGAGCACACATAGCAGAACATATAGATCCATACATATCTTCTAAACCAGAAGCAACCGCCTTACCAACAAAAGTAGACAAGTTCCCTCCCCCATGGTCTAAGTGAAGAACATTAAACAATCTAAAAGCTTCATTCAATTTAGTTTTATCGGCGGAAGGCACGTTTAGCATTTGGGTGAAATTTTCCATATAACCTAGCTCCGGGTGAGACTTTGGAGTCTTTCCCCAACCAGCATGATGGTTAATTATAGTGGCGACAAGTTCTGGTAATTTAGCAATAAGATTCAGACAATCTTCTTTATAATCATTTTTTCCTTCATGCATCCCTAAGAGAAGAAGAGCTGCGCAAAGAAGCTTCATGGGATGTCCATTACGTGGCAATTTATAGATATCTTCCACAGTACGAGGATCGAGGAAACTTCTCTTGTTTAGCTCTTTGAAAAATTGATCAACATCTTCTTTTGAGCCTTGCTTACCAAAGTATAGCAAAAATATCACCTGCTCAGGAGAAAAATTAGTAAGCTCACTCACTGCACGTCCTGAGTAAAAAAGCCCCTTTTGAGGGTCAACATGAGATGTTGTGCAATAACCACAAGGGAAGCCTCTAAGGCCCGTCTCCAGCTGATCTTTAGTAATCTGAAACAACACTTCTTCAGACATCGTATATTCCTTTATTTTAACAAATTTTCAACTAGGGACCTTTCTTCTTTTAATTCTTTTTCTGTCAGATCGATCTTTTGTTTTAAAAATGGATCGATATGAACTCCCTGAACAATCTCAACATTTCCATTTCCTTTAGATATACAAGGAAAGGAAAAAATCAATCCTTCATCAATACCATAAGGGTTGCCTTTAGAGCAAAGAGCCATAGAAAACCATTTACCTGGCTCTGTTGGAAAAACCAAAGATTTCATCGCATCGATAGCTGCATTAGCAGCAGATCCAGCCGACGACTTTCCTCTTGTGGCTATAACCTCAGCTCCCCTTTTTTGAACCTTAGATGTAAAATCATTTTCTAACCAAGCTCTATCTGTAATTATAGTAGTTACACTAGAGCCTCTAATCTTAGCATTTACAAAGTCGGGAACTTGTGTTGCAGAGTGATTTCCCCAAATAGTAACATGCTCAACTTCTGTAATCGAGGCACCAGACTTTTCTGCCAAGAAAGCAGTAGCTCTATTTTGATCGAGTCTTGTCATGGCGAAAAACTTTTTTGGATTAATTCTTTTTGCAAAAGAAGAAGCGATCAGACAGTTTGTATTACAAGGATTACCTACAACAAGAGTAATTACATCTTTATCAGCAACAGCATCTAAAGCTTGTCCTTGTCCAATAAAAATTTTTCCATTATCAGATAGAAGGTCTTTACGCTCCATGCCAGGCCCTCTAGGCTTAGATCCGATCAAAAAAGCATAGTGGACTCCTTCAAAGATATCGTAGGGATCAGAACCAAAAGTTATGTCCTTCAAAAGAGGAAAGGCGCAGTCTTGCAACTCCATGGCCACACCTTTTAAAGAAGGAACAAAGTCTGGTAGGTCCAAAAGATGCAAAGAAATCGGTTGATCTTTTCCAAGGACATCCCCATTTGCAATTCTGAACAAAATACTATACGCAATCTGACCTGCACTACCGGTAACCGCAATTTTTTTAACAGGTTTACTCATGAGTCCCTCAAAATATAATTATGTAATATCCTTTTCCTATACCAAGAGATTAAAATTACAAACAATTAGAATAAAATAATTCTTACGATATTCCTTAAAAAATATAGTATTATAGCGGGAAGAGTTAGATTGACCTAATCGATACAAAATTGATAATATGTATCAGAAATCTTACATTTATAGAGGTCTATATCTATGGCTTTAGGTCTAGTAGTACTTATGTATGCCCTTTGGTCTAGCGTTTTTTCTCTTGGTAAAATGGCTCTAGCCTACAGTCCACCCATATTTCTAACAGGATTTAGAATGTTCCTAGCTGGGGTACTCATCAGTCTGTACCTGGTCATTGCCAAAAGAAGTGCATTTAAGCTAACAGTGAAACAATACCTGTCTATTGGGGTCCTTGCCTTTTTCAGCATATACCTCACTAATATACTCGAGTTTTGGGGTCTCCAGCACCTAACAGCAGCCAAAACCTGCTTCCTTTACTCGCTATCCCCATTCTTTGCGGCATTTTTCTCATATATCCACTTTAAAGAAAAAATGAACGGCAGAAAATGGCTTGGTCTTCTTATTGGTTTTATAGGATTTTTCCCTGTGTTACTCACACAGACAGGATCTGAGGACCTTTTTAATGCTTTTAGCTTTCTGTCATGGCCAACTCTTGCGATCATGGGGGCAGCTTTATTTTCGGTATACGGATGGGTCTTACTTAGAGTTGTCGTAAAAGATTCTCAGGTATCTCCTCTTGTGGCCAATGCGGGCAGTATGATGCTTGGTGGAATCTTTGCTTTGCAGATTCTTGGAACCCAATACCCGTGGCCACTGGCCACTTTGGATCGGTGTTGCAGGGAGTTCTCATTATGACACTGATTTCCAACATTATATGCTACAATCTATATGGAATGATGTTAAAAAAGTATACAGCGACGTTTTTATCTTTCGTTGGTCTGTTGAGTCCCATATTCGCCTCTCTAAACGGATGGATTTTTCTCGGAGAAACACCTTCCTGGACTATATTCCTATCTACAGGGATTGTATCCCTTGGACTTTGGATTGTATACCAGGCGGAGCTCAAACAAGGATACATTGTTTCTGAACCAAAAACAGAATCTTCTCCGTCATAATCCTTCTTTAGTTAGCTGCTTATGTTGAAAGCATTGGCAGCTAATTCTAACAAATATATAAAACCCCCTTTTCAGTCTCAGATAGATCTTTAAATTTTTTGTAAAAAAAAACCTTTTTTACCAACGTTAAAAATCCATTCTTAACATACTACATGTTATACCAAGTGAATGGCTTACCTATATTACACTAATCGACTACGAGCCTAGATCCAATAGTTCAATAATTAAATTCATATTATCCAAGCTTAAATCTTAATGAAGTCTTAACACCGAGCGTCTAAAATAGCTATTAGGCTAAGTATTTATTTTAAAGGGATGGAAAAAAATGTCATGTAATATCAGCAACACAACAACAATTAACTCCATCTACGCTCAAGCAGCAAATGAAAAGCGAAAAAAAGATGAAGAGAAACAACTAGAAATGCTTTCGGGCTTGCTGTTCATCCTTAAAGATGTGATCAACGTTGTTGCAACATCTGAATCTGGCGATCCCGAGATAGCAACGCAAGAACTTAATAATGACAGTACAAAACTTCGCGAAATTCTAAATAAGGATGAAGTTTCTTCCAAACCTGCCTACTGTTTATCAAGTACAAGTTCAACATCTAAAAATGATAAAACGAGCACATCAAACGACCCTGATATTTTAGACGATTATCCCTCAACCAAAGAGATAAGTGAAGCTTTAGTAGCTATGAATATAATGATCAAAGATCTTCAAGAGCAAATGAGGCTATCCACTGACGAGCAATATAAAAATGCCTGTGAAATAATGATTACAGAGATGAAAGCAGCCGAGCAGGTTTTAAAGGATTATAATCAAGCTTATAACTACGTAGAAAAAGAATGGAAAAAATATAATAATTATATCGATCAAAATATGAATCAGTATGAAGAGTGGATGGATCATACTATTACAGAATACAATTATGAAAATTTTTACATTCCTGAAACCGTCGATGATCCACTAATTAAAAATGTCGAAAATGACATAGAAAAATACTGTAAAAAAGAATTTGGTATTGATATTTATTTAGATCCTAACTGCGATGACTTAGACAAGATTATTAAAAGTGCTAATGATCAAGTTTATGACTATTTGATGTCTATTCTCGATGTAGCTGAAGCAGAGGTAGAAACAGCATTTATTTATTCCACAAGTCCAGTCATGCAAGAAATAGGAAGAATGATCTTTACTGATGCTGAGTTTAATGAAGACGCTATCAAAGCTCTTGAAAACATCGTAACCGAAACCCTTGATGCAATTAGTATTATGTCAAGTGTATCTACAAATGACTATACATCTGGTCCTTCAAATGAGCTTGTAACAGCTATTCTGTCTATAATGACAAATACCGTCAGTAATTTGGAAGCGATGATTGCAAAATATGAAGGGCAGCAAACTCAAGATAATACAGATATCTCAAAAAAATACGCAGATGCATCAAATATCAGCCTGCAAAAAGCTGTAGACCAACTTAATTACATCGAAAAGTTGATCCATGAAATGGATCAAGACGATGAGATCTCTAAAATTATGGGCTACGTAACGGCAGGCTTAATGATCGTTCTCGGTGCTGCAACAGGAAACTTTGAACTTGTAGCTATGGCAGCCTTAATGCTTGCAGTTCAAGAAAGTGGCGCTGATAAAATGCTTAAAGATGCACTCACAGAGAGCTTTACCAAAATTCTCGTAGATTCTGGAGTAAGCAAAGAACAAGCTAAAATGGATGCAGCAATCATAGCTGATGTAGCCGTTATTTTGATCATAGCTGTTGCTTGTTACGGCATGTGTAGCGGAGTTAGCATGTTAAGAAATGCTCAGGCTGTAGCTTCTGAATCTGAAGCAAGTACTTCTGAAGCTAAATCGATGAGTGCAGAAGCCGCCCCTGCTGCTGAAACATCATCCACAACAGAACTAGAAACATATTCGAATATGATTTACTCAGCTCTAAGAAGCCTTTACAGTAGCTTACCAGAGTTATCTACGGCGGGTCAGCTATCTATAACTGCTGGCCTTCAAGAAGTTATAGCTACCCACCTTGCAAGCGACGTAACTACAGCAACGTTATCAGCTTATACGAACCTTTCTGATCATGAGATCCAGAAGAGGGCTATGATTGCCGAAATAATTGTTGATATAGCCGTGAGTTTCATAACTTTGGGCATTTGTAGTTCATCTACCGCATCTAAAGCAACTGCATCTACATCTGAAAGCACTTTTTCTCGACTGGTTAAGAACAACATTGTCTTACTATCTCGTCTTTATACAGGCATAAGCTTGGGTGCAAGTGCGGTAGAAACTGGCGCTGCAGTTGATAAATCGATAAATCTAGAAAAACAAGCAAAAGCTGAAAGAGACCTAGGTAAAGATGAGGCTGACTTAACGTTTTTCTTGGGCCTGCAAGAGATGTCCAATACCAACAATCAGGCCAATATGCAAGAGTACTGTCAGACTTTAGCAACCAGACAAAAAATTGACTCAAATATGCTTCAATCAATGCTTTGTTACCAAGCAGAATATGTAAAAGTACTAAACCAATCAGCCTAATAAGCAGTAAAATATATAAATGAAAGACCTTTTGAAACAAATCAAAAGGTTTTTTTTATAGTAAAAAAAAACCAATCCAACAAAATCTTTAAAATTCTTAATCAATTCACATTAAATAGTTTAGATACATAAAAACAACTATGAATTATTTACAAACAACCAAATTTGATAAATACCTGACTAATATCTTAACAAAGGATTAATAAACACAATGTAAAATTATATAAAGGAACCTTTTATATTTCTGGAGGATGGAAATGTCAAGTAATGTAAGCAATTCAACTACTACTATTGCCTATACGCAGCAAGCAAATGAAAAAAGAAAAAAAGACGAGGAAAAACAAGCTGAAATGCTTGCGGCATTAGTAGTTTTACTTGA
>VGMB01000084.1 GCA_016866585.1 Chlamydiota bacterium | reverse complement strand
TTTAAACCCCAGCAGGGGGGGACTAGATTCTACTGGAGGGGGTGTCTACAGCACTTCATTTGGTCTGAATTTCAGTAAGGTTTTTTGGCAGTTTCCTCTTCATCCTATGGCAGTTAGATTGTCAACGCAGTATGTGCAGCCAAACGCAAAGGCTCACGTATCTAATTTAAATAGTTATGGCGGTGGTAAAGGGACAAGTGGAGAGGTTGCTGTAGGCGCTAGTTTTAGTGCTGACTTAGGAATCGAAATTAGTATAACCCAACAGATTGTATTTGCAACCGACGTTGTATATTCTTGTTCTACAAAAAGCACTTTTTCTGGAAATCCAGGAGTAGATGATACAGGGCTACCATTTTTTGTCGGTGTTCCCTCCTCAGATCAGCTTTCCTTTGCTCCAGCTATAGAGTACAATGTATCAAGTAATGGCGGTTTTATCGGTGGTGTTTGGTTTACTGCAACAGGAAGAAATAGCTCTGATTTCGTTTCTCTTGTTTTATCCTACTATCAAGTGTTTTAAATTCTGACTCTGAGGATGACCTTGGGTCATCCTCTTTTGTTTTCTTAAAATCCCACATGTTTTCTTAGGCTTTTTTCCTTGCCTGTATTACATAATTAGAGTTAAAACTTAAAGATACACTACATAAATTTTTGGAGTTTTTACATGGATTCAGATTTAAAAAAGCAGCTAGGTAAAATAGCTAATGTCGTAAGGGAGCTTTCGATGGAGGCTGTACAAAAAGCCAATTCTGGCCACCCTGGTTTACCTATGGGATGCGCTGAGTTTGGGGCTTATTTATATGGGGTTCTTTTGAGACATAATCCAAAAAATCCTAAATGGCTTAATAGAGATCGCTTTATTTTATCCGCAGGCCACGGCTCTATGCTTCTTTATTCTTTATTGCATTTATCCGGATTTCATCTTTCGATGGATGAAATAAAAAGATTTAGACAAAGACATTCAAAGACTCCTGGTCATCCCGAATTTCATATTACTGACGGAGTTGAGGCAACAACTGGTCCTTTGGGACAAGGTATAGGAAATGCTGTAGGTCAAGCTCTTGGTCTAAAGATTTTAGCCTCTAAATTTAATAAGGATAATTTTCCACTATTCAATAGCAAAGTCTATTGTTTAGGGGGAGATGGGTGCTTTATGGAAGGCGTATCTTCCGAAGCTTCCGCTCTTGCAGGGCATCTTAAACTTGATAACCTTGTTTTAATATATGATTACAACGGCATAACATTAGACGGAAATCTCAAAGACTCTGCTTCGGAAAATACAAAAATGCGATATGAGGCATATGGATGGGATGTATATGAACTCGATGGGTACGATTTCGATGCTATGGACAAAATTTTCACCCAGATCAGAGACCATCAAACTAAGCCTTGTCTTGTTATTATGACAACTGTCATTGGAAAAGGTGCTGCTACGAAATCCGGTACACATAAGGTTCATGGATCTCCTCTCGGAGAGGAAGAAGTTGAAGCTACTAAAAAGGCTTTAGGCCTTCCAGAGGAAGATTTCTACGTCCCTCAAACAGTATACTCTTACTTCGAACAAAGACTTGTAAAAGATTCTCAGATGGAGCAAAAGTGGAAGGAAATGTTCCGTAGCTGGGGTGAGGCATATCCTGAAGAATACAAAGTGTTTATGCGCATGGTCGAAAGACATATCCCTGAAAATATCGAGGATATTTTAAGAAATATAGAAATGAAGAACCCAATGGCCACCAGGAGCTCATCGAATAACGTAATTAACGTTTTAGCTGATGCTCTTCCTCAAATCTATGGAGGATCTGCAGATCTTTCTTCTTCTGATATGACTATGATAAAAAAATATCCAGCAATTACTCCTGGTAATTTCAATGGAAGAAACATTAAATTTGGAGTAAGAGAATTTGCGATGGGAACCATGGCAACAGGTCTTTCTCAAACTCACATGTTTGTTCCGTTTGTTGGTACATTTTTTACTTTTTCTGACTACATGAGAAATGCAATTCGTCTTGCTGCTTTATCTAAAATTCCAGTGATATATCAGTTTACTCATGATTCTATTTTCGTTGGAGAAGATGGTCCCACACACCAACCAATTGAGCATTTAGCCTCACTTCGAGCTATGCCTGGTATTCAGGTGATTCGTCCAGCTGATAACTGGGAAGTTAAGATGGCTTGGTTGGCTGCTCTCAGATTCAGAGGACCTACGGCTATTATACTATGCAGGCAAGCTCTTCCTGAGTTGGCTGGAGCTAATGTGCCATATGATCAAGGTGTTGGTAAAGGTGCTTACATCATTAAAAAAGAGACAAGGAAACCTGATTTTTCATTATTTGCAACAGGATCTGAAGTCTCGCTCGCTCTCGATGTGGCTGCTGCTCTTGAAAAGATGGGCAAATCAGTTCGTGTTGTTTCTATGCCTTGCTGGGAACTATTTGAGGCACAATCAGAGGAATATAGACACTCCGTTGTTGGTGGTGACTTAGGAAAGAGAGTAAGTATAGAAGCTGCTACAAGTTTTGGATGGGCAAAATGGATTGGTCCGGAAGGAATTGCAATCTGTATAGATACGTTTGGTGAGTCAGCTCCTCAGAGCGATCTAGCTGCTGATTTTGGATTGAATGTAGACTCAATTGTAGCAAGATTACTCTAATGAACGATCTATTACTGCGCGTTCTAAAAGGTCAACATACTGAAAGGCATCCAGTCTGGCTTATGCGCCAGGCTGGACGCTATATGCCGCAATACCAAAATATGCGAGCTAAGCATTCCTTGTGGAGACTATTTCACGATCCAAAGCTTGCAGCTGAGGTTACTATGTTGCCCATTCATCTTTTAGATGTAGACGCGGCAATACTATTCTCAGATATACTCGTTTTAGCCGAAGCTTTTGATAGGAAGATTGTTTTTCCTGATCATGGTGGACCTTTTGTCTCACCTTTCGTTGAAACTCTTGAAGATCTTAAGTCTATAAGGTTTTCTGATTTAGAAAGAAAATTGTCATATGTTGCAGAAACTATTTCTATTATAAAACCGCAACTTAAAGTTCCACTATTTGGTTTTAGTGCAGCTCCTTTTACTTTGGCAAGCTATATGATAGAGGGTGCAAGCAGATCTTCCTTTGCTAAAACCAAGACGTTTATGAGCGAGCATCCCAATGATTTTTGTAGTTTTTTACAAAAGCTAGCTGATGCTTGTATTGAGTATACAAAGATGCAAGTACATGCTGGAGCCGATGCAATACAGATCTTTGATTCATGGGCAAATATACTATCTTTAGATGAGTTTAAAAAGTTTTGCCTTCCATACTGGAAAATGATTAAATTGGGTCTTAAAGACCTGGGTGTTCCTGTAATTTTTTTCTGTCGAGATTCTCATAGATTTATTGAAGAAATAGCCTCAATTGACCCTATAGCCATAAGTATAGATGAAAAAGGGAATATGGCTGAAATTCGTAAAATTTTAGGAGATAATATCATCCTCCAAGGTAATTTGTGTGCTCAATTTTTGAGAGACGCCTCTCGCGATATGGTAATTGAGGAAACTAAAAAAATCCTTATTTCCCTACATGGTCAAAAAGGACTGATCATGAACCTTGGCCACGGTGTACTTCCCCTTACACCTATGGAAAATGTTCGAGTTTTTGTTCAAACTGTAAAAGAATTTAAGGTCTAATAAGTAGATCCTTCTTTATTTGTTAAAAAAATAAATTCATAAAAATCCTTCATTTGTTTAAAAAAAAATTAAAATAACGAAATGGAGAGTGCATTTTGCATCGTAATTGTGAAATCATTGGAGTCGCCTCTGGCTGGGGGGCGCAGCAAAGAGGATGTGAAGATGGGCCTGAAAGTCTATATAAAAAAGTAGCTTTAAAAAGTTGCAAAGTAGAGCAAAAATATCTTTGGGAAATTTTATATCCACTCTTCCAAGAAAAACATCAAAAAAATCCACCAGAACAATTACTCAGTTTGATCTGTGAGTTGAATTGCCACTTGAGCCAAGCGGTTGTTAATTGCATGGAAAAAGGGTATTTCCCTATCGTGGTTGGAGGAGATCATTCGATGGCACTTGGTACTTGGGCAGGTGTTAAAGAAGGCCTTAATAAACAGGGAAAATTAGGGCTTATTTGGATTGATGCTCGCATGGATTCCAACATAGCAGGTATATCAAGTACATTTTCGTGGGATTCTGTTCCTTTAGCTTCACTTCTTGGTTGTGGAGATCCTTCGATTTTCCCTAAAAATATTAAGTCACCCGTTTTTTCTCCTGATCAGATCTGCCTTATTGGTGTTAGGAAATTCGAAAGTGCTGAAAAAGAACTTCTAGAAAGAATGAATGTAAAAGTATTCTACATGGAGGATCTTAAAAAGAAAGGATTTGCTGAAGTTATGCAGGAGGCTATCGATATTGTTTCTAAAAATTGTGATAGTTATGGCGTCACTCTTGATATGGCGGTTATGGATCCAAAAGAAGCACCAGGTGTTGCTGAGCCTGTTAATGGAGGTATCGTTAGCACAGAGCTATTTAAAATGCTTAATCTTGTTATGAATGATAAAAGGCTTAAAGCTTTCGAAATAGCTGAATTTAATCCCTACAGGGACAGGGATGAAAGAACTGCTTGTATTTGTCTTGAAATTTTAGGAAGAATTATGGGACATAGCAAACCGGTAAAAGAGTAATACCGGTTTGCTTGTAGTTTTTAATAAGGTAGATTAAAGGCTCTTCTTAAAATTGGCTCTAATTTTCTGTGTAATAGTGCCAGATCCACTGGAGGATAGCCTTGTCCAAGCACTTCATAGCTTGTAGCTATATCTAGAATACTCCTAACTTCATCATGGTTCAATCTGCTTAGATAAGGCGAGATATGTGCTCCTACCTTCTGTATTCGCTGTTCTCCTTCTTGGATTGAGCCTGAAAAAAGAGGATGAAAAAAAAAGTTAGCTTGTACAATTTGTACTATTGTTACAATACAAGGATCGTTGTCAGTAGAGGTCATTATTGCATTAAAGGATTCGCTAAAACGTGATTGATGTATATTCTGAATTAGTCTTTCTTTTGTTTTTTCCAAAAGCGTAGCCGTAAGCTCATGTCTATTCTGCAAAGAATTTATAAAAGTACAAGGTTGATTGGTTTTTCTAAAAATGAAGTCGATCTTGCCTGTTTCATCTTCGATATTTATCGAGATATTTCTTAAAAACCTGCAGCAATTTACTAATTCTGATATGGGTGTATATTTCAGATGGTTCCTGAAATCACGTAAAAAATCGGTATTGTCGGCAAATTTAGGCGGGAAGATACTTCGATAAAAAACTACCGGATCGTAATTTTGAGTGTTGTGTTTCGTTATAACTTCATTAAAAAATCTAAAAATTTCTTTATTTGTTAAAGCTAGAAAACATTGTTCTGAGGGAGTTAAAAAAGTTAAGGTTGGTACAGCAACCTCCCTTTTTAGGGAAAAGATACACTCCCCAATAGGTTTGTTATTATTAGAAGATGTTGTGACAGTCATATTTACCCTTTTTATTTTATGTTTTAAGTTGTAATGAATTGATTAATTATACGATTTTTTTGTTAATTTTTTATTAAGTTTATTTTTTTTGCCGGCTTATTTTTAATTCAATTGCAGTGATCGAATTTTATTTATCTTCGATTTAAGTGCTGTTTAATTTATTTTTAATTAAAAATAGTGTAAAAAATATTCTTTTTTTATGTTACAATCTAATTGGAATGAAGTAATGAAGAGGTCATCATGGGCGCTCTACCTCCAATTTTTGGTACTACTAAATCACCAGGGCTTAATTTAAAATATTTAGGAAAACCTAAAAAAAAGACCTCTATTTTCTCAGCCATTCAAAAGGTTTTAGAGTCTATGATGTTTTCTTATGCAATTAATTACCATGTATTTAAAGAAAAGAAAGAGTCCAACGGTTTTTCTCTATGCCTGCTGGTATTTATTGCTACTATTTCTAAATGTTCGCCTAAATAATCAAATATCAGCATTTTAAGACGTTAAATTAATATTTATACTATCTGTTCACTTTTAATTTTAATTTAGTGTATAATAGTATTATATTGTTATTTAAATATTGGTTTTTATGTCATCCATAATTAATAGTCGCAGTAGTGTATTGACTCGAATAAGTCAAAATATTGCTGCAAATAAGGCTAAGTATATTGAGGTATCTCGAGGTACTGTGAATTCCCAAAAATGCGCAAGAAGAGTGATGATTACAGGAGCGAGTGGGAGGTTAGGTGGTGAGTTTATTTCGGCTCTAAATCAGACCAGGAAGGTTGAGGTCTTTTCAACATCCAGATCTTCTGCATTGAAACCAGATCAAATTCAGATAACATTTAAAGAAAACGAAAGCCAATTAAAAAAAATAATCGAAGTTAATAAATTAGATTGTATTGTTAATTGTGCAGCGCAGTCTACTGGTTCTTATGAGGAGATGTATCATTCTAACGTCACCTTTCCAACGACTCTTGCTAAAGTTTCCGAGGAAATGGGGGTTCCATTTATTCAGATGTCCAGTACGGCTGCTTTATATCCAGTGAGTTGTGAATGTGGTTATGCTTTTACAAAAAAGCAGGCAGAAGAAAATATTATGCAATATGCCAACTCTAAGCTTATTAGACTTGATGCATTAATTGGATGTGATTCAAAACTTGATATTGGATATTTAGCAAAAATGGGAAAATACCTGGGTTTATCCTTCCACTTTGATGATCTCCAAGGATCCATAATTCAACCTACATTGTATGAATCAGCAAGTAGAGCAATGGCTAGATATATAGTTGGATTACTTGATGGCAAAGATATGACTAA
>VGMB01000083.1 GCA_016866585.1 Chlamydiota bacterium | reverse complement strand
CTATGGCCTGTGGATTTAGAAATCGGGAGAACTTCAAGATAGCGATTTATTTTCATTGTGGTGGTCTTGAGCTTTACCCATAAAAAAGTCGGAAGGACCCTAAAAGTTTGAAGAATATAAATCTTAGAAATTGTAATTTGAAGTATACAATAGTGATCTGAACTTTTTGTCTACTTTACCCGTTAAAGATATAAAAATTTTGATCACAGCAACCGCCACGGGAAATGGAAGTTTTATTCGATGATCTTTATTAAATTATATGTTGTTTCCCTATTTATTTTTTTAACAATTAATCTTTGCTGGATCGGAATAATTGCCAAAAATATCTATGCCCAGCAAATCGGATTTCTAATGGCTGACAAAATTCGCTGGGGAGCTGTATTTGTTTTCTATGCTCTATATATTTTAGGCCTGGTATTTTTTGCGATTATGCCTGCTTTTAAGCAAAATAGTTGGAACATTGCACTTTTGAATGGTTCTTTATTTGGACTAGTCTGCTATGCGACATATGATCTAACCAATCTTGCCACCTTAAAGGGATGGCCTTTAAAAATTGTTATCTACGATTTGATTTGGGGATCTATTATTTCAGCCTTTGTGTCTTTACTAACTTTTTGGATAGGTACATTTTGGAAACGTTTCTTCTAACACTATCTACAGGACAAATTTTTTTAATTGCAGCCATTTTTCTTTTTATCTACAACTCCATTTGTAGTGTTGTCTCAATGAAAAAAAACAGGACTGATATAGCTGATATTACTTGGGGCCCTGGCTTTTTGCTTATTGCTTGGACTGCATTTATTCTTAGTCCCTTCTCAAGTTTTAGTTTAGCTATTAATATTCTTATTACAATATGGGCCATTCGCCTCGCAGTCCATGTTTTCTTAAAGAATCAAAAGCGCAAAGAAGATTTCCGTTACCAAAACTTAAAAAAAAGTTGGAAAACACATATTTCCTTAAGAATCTTTTTTCAAGTGTTTATTCTTCAAGGCGTGATCCTCTACATAGTTTCTTTGCCTATTCTATGGATAAATACCCACCCTGAATCTCTATCCATGAATTTTTTTCAATTTGCCATTCCCCTCTGGTTGGTCGGTTTTGCTATTGAGACTGTTAGCGACTATCAACTACTTGTTTTTAAACGAAATGCATCAAATAAAGAAGAGCTTCTGAAAACAGGACTTTGGAGTTTTGCTCGCCATCCCAATTATCTCGGTGAAATCATCCAGTGGTGGGCCGTTTGGTTTATGTGTATTTCCATCCCTTGGGGTTGGGTTTTAATTATCAGCCCAGCTTTGATAACATATTTAATAGTGATGATTTCAGGAATTGCGCCACTTGAAGAAAAAATGAAAAATTACCCTGAATTTTCTGAATATGCAAAAAAAACCCCAGCTCTAATCCCATTTTCAATTTTTAATGCTCTTCTTTATGCGGCTGGATGGTTTATTCTTGTATTTTATGGAGCCAAAAAATCTTTTGTAATCCCTTTCTTTACAAGTCTAATCATTTTCACAGCCCAGATCTATTTCCTTGCCAAGTTTCTAAAAAAAAGCTTTCTGATTTCGATTCCCCTTTCGATCTATGCTCTTATTTTTGGCTCGCTACAAGAAACCATATTTATACATTCCAATCTTCTTAACTATACGCAGCAAGGATTCTTTCCTCCTTTTTGGCTATTAGCACTTTATCCCCTTTTTTCTCTCACTCTAAATGCCTCTCTTAGCTTTCTAAATAAAAACATAGCAATTGCTTTTTTTGCTGGAGGCAGTGGCGGTTTATTATCCTACCATTTTGGACAAAGCCTAAATGCAGTTACTGTGAATACAACGGCAGCAAATCCCTGGATATTTATAAGCTGGGGCTTGTACATAACGATATTAATTTTGCTTAACCGAAAATTGATTCTTTTAAGAGACTTTTACACAGATTCAGAGCTGTTAAAAGCGCCCCTGACTGTTTTTTTCGATACCAATTGTCCTGTCTGCTATCGTGAAATGGTTAAGCTAAAGAAACAAGAGCAAACTGGCTCAATAATTTACGCTTGCCCAAACTCCGACGAGCAGCTAAAAAAACTTACCCATGCGTTTACTTACGAGCAGTCCATGAAAAAAATACATGCTATTGAAGCAAATGGTAATATTCTAACCGGCATCGATGTGCTATCTGCCCTTTACGCTCGAACCAACCTTGCTATACTCGCGATTGCTCTTCAAGCACCAGGTTTTTGTATTATATGCAAGCTGCTCTATGCTATCTGGGCTAAGTTGCGAATTAGACTTAATTCAAGATAGGAACATGAGCTTATCAAATTAGAAGATCCTTTGTTTTACAACCCTATGAATTATTGAGGTTTTGTAGCGACTTAATGAATAATAAAGAAAAAAATCAAGTTTTCGCGAGAGAAACACTATTGATTATTAACAATAAGACAACACTTAGACATTCATTTTAAAGCTTTTAAATTTGAATGCGGTCGCGGTCGCTTCGAATTCGAACTTATTTCTATACCCAGATCATCTAGTGCAGTTATTTAAAAATCCGTCAGTTAAACTAGGGAGCTATCATAATTCGATTAGCAAGATCAGAAAAAAACAACGGATTCCAGATATCTAAGACTGAAGAATCCAAAATGAATGGCCTCACGTCATTTTTAGCAGATTCCCAATCAATCATATGAAATTTCTCTTTTAACTTTTCTATCAAAAGATCTCTAGAAAGCATTTCATGATCTTTTAAGAAACCGCTTTGCTTCAAAGCTGCGTTTAAATAATTCAAATCAAGAGAGATATTTTTGGTAATATACCAGATAAAATCAAAATAATCTCTTCCTTTGACTCTACCCTTCCAATTGCGACATAAAATTGCATGAACTTTTCCTGCAAATAAACTTGATGGCGTAAGTGTTAGCACGTAGAAAGGTGAAGGATTTATGACAAGCTTCTCCTCAAATTTGAATGCAGTTGGAGGATCAGTATCGATTTCAAGTTTGATTTGTACTTTTTGATTGTGATTGAATTTGTTTGAAGTCTCTTGCTCACCAATACTCAACAGAAGTTCTATCGTATTCATTTTCAGAAATGCTGATTGTATAAGGGTATCTATAGATTTAAGCTTTTTTTCAATTTCAAGATTGAAACCCATAGATATCAATTCTTGCTTCATGCCCAAAAGATAAGGTGTAAAATCAAACTCTTTATCTTTATCAAGCAGCGTAAAATCAAGATCTTCACTAAATCGATTTAATCCATATAAAATTCTTAAAGCTGTTCCACCATAAAAAGCAGCCTTTTCGAAAAAGCCAACGCGTTTCAACCCATATAAAGCAGCTTGTTGCAGAACTTCTCTAAGTTTTGTCTGTTCACTTATTTTATTTTCATATTGATTTAGAAGCTGATCTATAAATAAGTTTTTCATAAAAGACCTAACACCTCCACTAGAGCATTTACACTTTGTGATTTATATGCGGTTTTAATTTCCAGAAGATGGCTTTTATCTAAATTTTTTAGTTTTTCTAAATCGATTCTTCTTCCTTCTACTAAATCAACAAGCAATTCTTCAGCTTTCAGATTCTTGCTTTTAAAATAGACCAGATCAGCTAGTGCTTTTTCAGGGCTTGCGATTAAAAAATTCCCTATCGCATTTGTACCAAGCGACTGCCCAATAGAAAATTTCGGCAACGATAACTGTTGATAGTAAAATTCTCCAATTCGCGTCTTAAAATTTTTTGATCGTATAAGAGATACACTTGTTATGGCATAAACCCCTTCTGGAATTAATCCGTAATAAGAAAGAGCCCACTCTAAGCTAATATAAGATGGCCCGTAAAGTTGATTAGCGATTTGTTCATACGGAATCGGTTGATTTTCAATTAATTCTGTAATCAAATAAAAACCATTTTTTAAACGAATCAACTCCCCGTTTTTTACAAGCCTAGATAGAAAATCATTGGGGTTAGAATACCCCCTTAAAAAAGGAAGCAACGATCCGTTATCCACATAAGGTAATTTACAAAACTTCAAAATGGGGTGCATTAGCCATGTCTCTTATATACAAATTTATTTTAACACAAAACTCCAATAAAATTGGATAATTTCGTGAAAAAAACCATTTTTATGTAGCATAATCCAAAAAAATTGGATTTTTGCGAGAAAAAAAATGCAAAATTGATAAAAAAAAGAGCCATAAGACTATCATCTTAAGGCTCTTGAATTTGAATGCGGAGGAGGTGGGATTCGAACCCACGAAACACTTATCATGTTTACACGCTTTCCAGGCGTGCTCCATCGGCCACTCGGACACTCCTCCGTAAAAACTTATAGCTAAAAGGCTAACAAAATCTATTCTTAAGAATCAACAAAATTACATTACCTCGATAAAAATTTAGATCGAAAAAAATAAGTTTAACTAAAATCCCTGGACTAATCGGCTCTTGTTTTAAAATTCTATTTCTTAGTACAATCCCCCCTGATTTATGAATAATAAACCTGTAATATTCTTAAATGTACAAACTGATTCTAGTAGAACCCGTAATTACGAAAGCACAGCACTTCCCCAATATTCAACACTCGATTCTCTTGTGCTTAAAAAAACTAATTTAAATTTAACTCAGGTCCAATACAGATTATATGAAAAAAATTTACACCTTAGTAATAGTACTTCTGTCTTTTTTCACCTTTTCGTGCTCTAGCAGCCAGAATACAAGCAGTAAGTCTTTAAAACCTAAAATTCTAGTGAGTATCCCCCCTTACACATACTTTGTAAAAAAAATTGCTCTAGATACTGTTGATACAGTTTGTTTAGTACCTGAAGGATCTAATCCTCATTTATTCGAGCCAACTCCAAGACAAGTACAAGAAGTATATGAATCTAAAGTATGGATAAGTATTGGCGAATCTTTTGAAAAAAAGATCACAACCACACTAAAAAAAAATCACAAAACTCTAACGATAGTTGACTTAAGCAAACTAATTCCAGCTGACACAACCGTAAAAGGTTGCAGCTGTGGACATCATCACGAACACGAGCATCATGAGTCCCAAGATCTACATATATGGATGAGCCCAAGATTAGCTAAACAACAAGCGATTGCAATAGAAGAAGCCCTCACCAGCACATTCCCAGAACAAGCGGAGTTCTTTAACAAAAACCTAAGCGATTTCATTGCTGAACTAGATCAAATTGATGACGAAATTTCTTTATTATTGTCCCCTTTCAAGGATCAAGCCGTTCTAGTATCTCACCCAGCCTTTGGGTACTTTTGCAAAGACTATGGTCTTGAACAAATATCTATCGAAATAGAAGGAAAAGATCCTAGACCTAAGGATATTTCTCAAATTCTAGAAAAAGCTAAAAACACTAATGTTCGAGTTGTGATTGTGCAAGAGCAACATAACAATAAAGGAGCTTTGGCTATAGCCAATGAGCTTAACATCCCCGTATTTAATACAGACCCCTATAGCAGCGAGTATAAACAAACTCTTTTAAATATATCTCAACAAATAGCAAAAGCCCATGACTAGCAATCTTGCGATAGATGTGCGAAATATAGTTCATAGTTACGATAGAAACATTGTTTTAGAAAATGTGAATTTTGAAGTAAAACAGGGTGATTTCATTGGAATTTTTGGACCTAATGGAGGCGGTAAGACTACTCTACTTAAACTTTTAATGGGTTTTGAAAAACCCACCTCAGGAAAGATTAAATTATTTGGTAAATCACCTGAAAAACTAAGGCCCTACGTAGGTTATGTCCCGCAGATACAACAATTAGATAAACGCTTTCCTATCACAGTGCTAGAAATTGTTATGATGGCATTTCTTAGCAAAACAAACCTTTTTGGAAAAATCCCTAAGAAGTATACCGAAAAAGCATTAGAAGCACTTGCTCAAGTAGGACTTGAAAATAAAATCAACCATACCTTTGGAACACTATCAGGTGGACAAGCCCAAAGAGTATTAATAGCCAGGGCAATCGCAAACGACCCTAAAATTTTATTTTTAGACGAACCCACCGCTAGCGTTGATCCTCAAGCTGAGGAAGAAATCTTACATATTTTGGACAGTTTAAAAGGGCAAACGACCATTTTAATGGTAACCCATGACCTACAAACCATCCTAAACAAGGTAGAAGGTCTTCTGTGCGTACATCGCCAAGTACATAGATCCCTTCCAAATCAAATTTGTGAACATTTTGGTCTTGGTCTTTATCACACACCGATCACTACAATCGGGAAACCTGGTAAAATAAAATGAATACTTTATGCTTTATTGATTTTTTTCACTCTCTGACCACTAACCCTTTCATTATTTTATCCCTTATTGCCGGGATCACAGCGTCAATCACTAGTGGTATCACAGGGGCTTTTATAGTCGTAAAGCGGATTGTTTTTATTAGCGGAAGTATAGCACACTCTGTTCTAGGAGGAATGGGTATATTTTTATGGCTTAAACGTACATACGATATTGATTTCCTGACACCCTTGCAAGGAGCTGCCGTTGCAGCAATCTCCTCTGCACTGCTAATGAGCTGGGTTAAAACAAATTTTAAAGAAAGAGAAGATACTATTATAGCCGCTTTATGGTCTACAGGAATGGCTATAGGCGTTATCTTCATCGCACTTACACCTGGATATAATGTCGAATTAATGAATTTTCTATTCGGCAACATACTTTGGGTAAGCCTTCAGGATATAATAACACTTGGCATTCTTGCAGCCATAGTTTCAGTCTTAACCTTTTTTCGCTTTAAACACTTCAAAGCTGTTTGTTTTGATGAGGATCAAGCCAACCTACAAGGCATTAATAGTCAAAGAACATACTCTTTGCTACTCTGCATGATTGCACTATCGAT
>VGMB01000082.1 GCA_016866585.1 Chlamydiota bacterium | reverse complement strand
CTCTAGATCATTGTAAAAATCAAGAGATCCATGCTTGATATGTTCAAGTGTAAGTATAGGGTCATTATGTGGCAGATCTGCGATCTTGCAGTGAGAATAAACTAGCTGAGTTGATAGGCCAAAATCAGGTTTTACTATAGTGACCGTATTAGGTAGCTTGAGTTGGTCGATATCTTGAAGAATCTCACCCCTTCCTGTGCAATAGCTACTACCAGAAGAAAAAAAGAAAGGCACATCCGAACCAAGCTCTGCAGACCAAAGAGCAAGTTTATCGGAAGAGATACCAGTGTTAAAAAGAGCATTCATGCCAAAGAGCGTTGTAGCAGCGTTACCACTACCGCCACCAAGACCTGCTTGCATGGGAATATTTTTGTCTAAATGTATATGTAAACGAGGCTCAACCCCTGCATGTTTACAAAAAAGGAAAACGGCCTTAGTGATTAAATTTGTTTGATCTACAGCAAGGGCTGGATCAGAAGATGTCAAAGTAAAGGTATCGGCTTTTTTAAAGTGTAGGTAATCGAAAAGACGTATAGCCTGATATAGCGATGCTATTTCATGATATCCATCAGGACGTTTAAAGAGGATTTTGAAAAAAAGATTGATTTTAGCTGGAGAAGAAAGGACAAAATCAAAAAACGAGCTTGTGGGCTCGTTTTTTGATGAAGTATAAGATCTATGACTTAGGTCATAATGATTAAGCATTTTGCTCTTGTACTTGTTCTTGTACTGCAGGCTGCTCTCTTCTTGGAAGAGGTCTATCACTTTCGAGTTTTAGAACGAATTGAGCAGGCACACCTTCTTTGAGTCTAAGTTGGATTCTGTGGAAACCAATTTCTCTAAGAGGTTGTGGAAGCACAACGTTCTTTCTATCGATAATGACTTGCTCGTTAGCAAGAAGTTTTACTATGTCAGTAGCCGCAACTGAACCATACATATGTCCATCCGGATCTACTTTTACAACCATAGAAAGTTCCATAGGAGCGATACGCTCTGCTAAAACAAGAGCATCGCTCTTGTCTTTAATCGCCTGTTGCGCTCTTTCTTCTTGAAGTCTAGCTTGAAGTCTAATAGTGAACTTGTCAGCTACAACAGCCATTTTTTGTGGGAGAAGAAAGTTTCTAGCAAAGCCGGGACGAACGACAACGATATCACCGCTTCTGCCGACGTTTTCAACGTCTTGTAAAAGTAATAATTGATTTTGCATGGGTTAATACTCCGCTTTGTCTTTATTCTTCAGATACGAAAGGCAATAGGCCCATGTGTCTTGCTCTTTTAATTGCCGTACAAAGTGTTCTTTGGTTTTGGAAAGTAACACCAGTAATACGTCTTGGCAGAATTTTGCCGCGCTCGGTGATAAATTTAGAAAGAGTTTCAATATCTTTATAATCTATATGTTTTACGCCAGCTGCTGTAAATGGGCACTGCTTACGTTTTTTGGAAAATAATGTCTCGCCTGGACCTTTTTTGTTATACATAAATACGTCTCCTTGGCCTTATACTACAACTGTGGGAAATTCTATTTTTTCTGGCACCTTTTCTGTTCTAAGCGTCATAAAACGGATTAGATCTTCATTGAGGTGATAATCTCTCCACATTTCTGGCATAGATGCGCCAGGAACGGAAAAATAAATTAAGTAATAGTGACCTTCTCTTCTTTTTTCCATCTCGTACGCTAACTTACGACGTCCTTGATCGAAAATTTTATGCACTTCTCCACCTCTTTTAGTCATGCCACCGGTGATTTTATCAAGAGCCTTCTGACGGGCATCATCGCTGAGTGTGGCACTGAGAATATACATACCTTCGTAAAGGTGTTGGGTTTCTAGTTTTGCCATCTTGGTTATTCTCCTACATTTTGTTCAGGTTTTTTTTCTTCCTGACGGCCATTTGCAATTTGCATGGCCTTAACAATTCCATCTTTAATCCAGACTTCGGTAGCATTTGCAGCTCTTTCTAAGATTTGAGGTAAACTATTGGTTTCCTCTTCAGTAAATCTTGAGAGCACATGATCCGCTAGCGTACCGTGAGTCTTTCCTCCCACTCCGATCTTCATTCTAGGATAAATTTGAGTCCCGAAGTGAGCTTCTATACTTTTAAGTCCATTATGACCTCCGCTGCTTCCACTAGGTTTGACTCTCAGAGTATTGAAAGGAATACTGATGTCATCAGCAACAACAAGGATGTTATTTGGATGTATTTTAAAATAATCCATAACAAGCCTTGCTGACTCACCACTACTGTTCATATAAGTCATAGGAAGCAGTAGAATGACTTTTTTTCCTTCAATCACACCTTGAGCAATCTTGCCTTGCAAGGAGGAAACATCTTTAAAGCTCCAATTATTTTTTTTTGCTACTAATTCGAGTACATGGAAACCTATGTTATGCCTTGTGTTCTCATAAGCACGACCTGGGTTACCAAGGCCGATAAGCAAATAACTAGAGCTTACTTCTTTCACGATGATTAACGTTTTGCTATTACAACAACAACTTCATCGAGCTTTGCAAGAGGTCTTACATCTTGCGGTAGTTTAATATCAGCTACTCTGCGAGTTTGCTTTATGCCGAGATCTCTAACATCAACATCAAACTTTGATGGTATTGCCTTAGGATCACACTCTACTTTTACGTAGCGTATAACTTGTCTTAAGAAACCACCGAGCTTGATACCTGAGCAATCAGCTACGCCTGTGCACTCAACAGGAACTTTTACATTGATTTTCTTACCATCAACAAGTTCTACGAAGTCTATGTGTAGTACTTGGTATGTTGTTGGATGATATTGGATATCTTTTACAATAGCCTTAATCTCAGCCTTACCATCGGAAAGAGCAAACACTGTTGTAGAAAGTCTTCCTTGTGGTATCTGTCTTAGGCAAGAACCGAACTCTGTGTTGTTCACAGTGATAGACTCGGTTGGACGTGATTGAGAATAAAGGATAGAAGGAATCTTACCTTCGCGACGAAGGCCTTTGATGTCCCCTTTTTTCTCATTCACTCTTTTTATCATATTTAATTTCATAGTACTTTCTCCCTTAAGCCAGGAAATGAAAAACGGTATTAATAAACAATTTTATGTTCTAGGCCGCAACATCACGTCGAGGCTGATTTTTTATTTTACAGTTGAAAGAGGGAAGATATGGATTTGGCATCAACAATAGATTCTATCGCACTGCCTAGAAGATCTGCTACTGAGACAACCTCAATCTTGTCTGTTTTAACATCAGACAAAAGAGGGATAGTGTCACAAACTAACATTTTTTCAATCGCACTTTCCTCAAACGCCTCACCCACCATCAACGCATGTGAAACAGCAGCAAACACTTTGTTTGCACCAGCTCTTTTACACACATGAGATGCGGTCTTGAGCGTCCCGCCTGTCGAACAAATGTCATCAACTAAAAGGACGTCTTTTCCTTTTACGTCGCCGATGAGAGCATCTATCAACTGTTGCTAGGTCTACTTTGAGAAGAGCGGAAAATGACTTAGCTAACTTTATACTTCCTATATCAGGAGCTACAACAATTAAGTTTTTGGCTCCCAGCCTATGAACTTCTTTCGCAAGAATATTTCTTGTATAAAGATTGTCCACCGGAATATCGAAAAAACCCTGAACTTGATCAGCATGAAGATCTATAGTCAGAACTCTGGTTGTTCCAGATTTTTCGATTAAATTAGCAATAAGTTTAGCCGTAATCGGCACCCTGCCCTTATCTTTACGATCTTGCCGTGCATACCCAAAATAGGGTATAACAACAGTAATAGATCGTGCAGACGATCGCTTTAAAGCATCAATGATTATAAACAATTCCAGTAGATAGGAGTTGGGACGGTGTGCGATGGTTTGCAGGACAAACACATCCCGACCTCGGACGTTCTCATTAATTTGAACGCCTATCTCGCCGTCTGGAAATGTTTCAATCTGTATTTTCCCAAGGTGTATACGAAGTCTATCCGCAACTCTTTTCGCTAAGCTAACATGAGATGTTCCAGAGAAAAGTATGTAAGGATTTTCGACTTGCATTACAACCCGGTGGGTAATTTTTTGGGGTGAAAGGATTCGAACCTCTGAATGGCGGTACCAAAAACCGCTGCCTTACCACTTGGCGACACCCCATCAACATTCGTTTAAAAATGCAGAAAGCAATATGCTAAGCAATTAAGGATTAAATTGCAACGCCTCCTTTTATATTTTTTTTCTTTGCGGTTTCAACCCCTCACTTGTATTTTTGTAAGATATTAACAAAGAATGTTTTAGGTAAATTTTTCTTCCTATTAATTTTTTGCAAAACACTCTCAGAAAACTAAAATTTAGGTGGGAAAATTCAATATATTCTTTAGCTAAAAGCGACATTTGATATGGTAAAAAATAGGATAGGTCTAAAGAGGAAATATGCATATAGTTCACTTGACTACAGAACTTGCACCTGTTGCAAAAGTTGGCGGATTAGCAGATGTAGTGTATAGTTTGGCTCATGAGCTTAGTAAATTAGGGCATGAAGTCGAGGTTATCTTACCGAAATACGACACATTTGATTACAATAAAGCGAAAAACCTAAAGGTACATTTTCGTGATCTTTGGTCGTATGATGGTCATGATAAATTCAATAACACAATTTGGTCATGTGAAGTAAATGGAGTAAAAGTACTTTTAGTCGAGCCTCATCATCCTAGGTATTTTTTCAGCAGAGGAACTATATACGGCTGTGCAGATGACACTGAACGTTTTTTATATTTTACAAGAACAGCAATTGAGTTTCTTTTTAAATCTGGAAGACATCCGGATTGCATCCATTTACATGATTGGCCAGTAGCTGTTGGGTCAACTCTTGCGAAGGATATGTACTTACCCCTTGGATTTAAATGTGGAGGTACAGTTCTTACTATTCACAACATGGAGCATCAAGGCAAATGCAACGCCCACAACCTCATCAAGATAGGCCTTTCAGGATTTAATTACCTTCGCGCTGATAAATACCAAGATCCTTCATATTCCGATGTGATCAATTTGCTAAAAGGTGGAATAGAGGATTGTAATGCAATAACAACCGTGTCTCCTACTTACGCAAAAGAAATACTAACGCCTGAGGGAGGGCATGGACTTGATCCTTGCTTAAAGAAAAACCAAAAAAAAATTCACGGCATACTCAACGGAATCGATACTGAGTACTGGAATCCTAAAACAGACCCACACCTAAGCCACAAGTACCAATCTGGGCATGATGGTTGTGATGAGAAACTAAATAAAATTTTAAAAGCTAAGGCTGAAAACAAAAGATTACTCAAAGAAAGGTTCAATATTGCATCAACAAAAGGACCTCTTGTAGGGTGTGTGACGCGACTTGTGGCTCAAAAGGGACTAGGTCTTATTGAGAACGCAATTCATTATACAATAAAAAATGAAGGCATGTTTATTTTATTAGGTTCAGAGTACTCCCCCGCAACGAAGCAGTCATTTTTAGACATTGAGAGAAGCTACAAGCCAAAAGGCACCCTGGCTCTTCATCTTGAAAGAGATGAAGAACTGGCACATCTAATATTTGCCGCAAGCGATATCATTATCGTACCATCCCTTTTTGAACCTTGTGGTCTAACACAAATGATCGCATTACGCTATGGATCCATCCCCCTTGTGAGAAAAACTGGAGGTCTTGCCGACACAATATTTGATGTCGACAACAGCGGTCAGCCGCCAGAAAAACAAAATGGATTTGTTTTCGAAACCCCGGATGCTGAAGCTATCGACAATGCTCTTCAAAGAGCATTTTCACTGTATAAAAACGATAAAAACTCTTGGAAAACACTCATTGCTAATGCTTTAAAATTTGATTATAGCTGGGGCAGCTCTATTCTTAAGTACGTCTCCATATATCATAGCCTTTCGTTAGAAAATCGATCATAATTTTCGTTAAAAAGACAACCTTCTCTATAGAGCTTTCTCAAAAAACCCAGCTTTTAGAGGCTGGGTTTTTTATCTTTATGAATGATGCTTATAAACCTAAGGCTTTCTTGATATACGTTTTATTTGCTATGATATATTCAACTCCAGAATATACCACATAAAGAGCAGCGGCACTTACGCTGTAAAAGCTTATTAAATGTAAGGTCTCTAGATCCAAATAACCTAAAGAATAAGGGATCATGAGTATAAGGATAAAGAATATAACTATAGCGAGGATAACAGCCTTGATCTTTCCACTCCAGCGAGCGGCAAGAGCCACTCCCCTCAGAGCGCAGACGGTTCTTAAAGTACTAATAATGATATCCCTATAAAAGAACACACAAACAAGAATAAGCGGTATTTGGACAAATCCTTGGGTAAAAGAAAATAAGACCGACAGCCTAAATATACTATCTGCCATAGGATCTAATAGCTTACCAAGCTCCGTTACTTTGTTATGCCTTCTAGCAAAAAAACCATCAAAAACGTCTGAAATTTCAGACACAAAAGCGACAGCTAAAAGAGTATAAGGCAACCATTGCAATGATATATCAAGAGCTTGATAATACAAATACGTCGCCATAAAAATGGGGCCTAGAAGAATCCTAGAAAGGGTTAAACATAAAGGAAGACTCAAGGCAACACCCCCTGTTCATTTTTTCAACATCGAAATTTCAACACATACTAGCTGGATGTCTATGAAAATGAAAAGAGGAAAGTAAAAAAAAAAATCAATTTTATTTTTTTTGCCTCAAATTTTGATAAAAATTAGACAGATCGACCTTCAAAGCTTTTAAATTCCCCTCATTAAGATACATCATATGTCCGCCAGGATAGTATTTACTTTCCACATTATTACGTAGGGGCTGCGGTAGCTGCATATGTTGGACAGTATAATCGGTAGCCAGGTACGGGGTGGCTAGATCATAATATCCACTGGCTATAAATACCTTGAAATG
>VGMB01000081.1 GCA_016866585.1 Chlamydiota bacterium | reverse complement strand
AAGAAGCAAAAATGTACTTCACGCCGTTTTTTTCTCCAAAAAGCGGCACTCCTCTTTTGACACTATGTAAATGTCCAAACACGCAAATATCTATTTTATAGTTTTCAAGAATAGCAGAAGCCTTTGAAGGTGATAGATCTGCTCCTACGGGGGGATAATGTGTAAGTGCTATTCGAACTTTAGCTTTAGGATCTAGCTTATTTAAACTCAACTTAAGACGCTCTAATTCTCTTGTGTAGATTTTTTCTTGTTCTTCAGTGTTCTTTGTATTTTCTTTTTTGTTTTCCCGTGGATTTTCTACAAATTCTATGTACTTATTGAAGTTGTATTCTTCAGTATCCCATAGGCGTGATCCCCCTATGCTAACACCGTTCCAATTGAAAACATCATTTTGAATAAATTTAATACTAGGAGGCATGACCTTCTGCATTTTGGATGAAGAATCCCACCAATAATCATGATTTCCTTTGATGATAACTTTTGTCCCAGGTAAGGAGTCAATCCAATTGAGGTCAATCAAAGCCCCATCAAGATTTTTTGCCCAGGATATATCTCCAGGAACTAAAACAAGATCTTCTGGTTGAATGTGATTTTTCCACTCTTGTTCAATTCTACGAACATAGTCTTTCCAGCTATCACCAAATACTTCCATACTTTTGGAAGCATCACCTAAGCTTAAGTGTAAATCAGAAATAGCCCAAATGTTCATATGCTCAAAATTAATAAGTTATAGTGTAAATCCGTCTGGGATTTTTGCCCCAGATGTTACCACTATAATCCCGTCTCGTATATAAACGCCATCACCATCATAGTTAGATAAGTTGTTTTGGTTTATAAGTCGGACATTGTTACCTATATGTGTGTGCTCATCAATAATTGCTTTTTGTATTATACAATTTTCTCCGATACTAAAGTACGTCGAAAGAGGTTCGTCTTTCGATAGACAATCTGGATAGTAATGGTTACCAAGAACTACAGAGTCTTTGATTATTGTTCCTTTTTGGATTCTAGTACATACACCAATTATGCTGTGGTCAATTTCTTTTGCTTCTATCAAAGCTCCAGGACTAATTAATGAATCGGTAATTAGTGTTCCTTTTATTTGAGCTTTTGGAAGATTATCCATCCTTGAGTAGATAGGAGATTTTTCATCGTTAATATCTAAATGGTCTTTAGGTTCGGTAAGAGCTAGGTTAGCTTTATAAAATGCACTAATTGTTCCAATATCTTCCCAATATCCTTTAAAGATGAAAGCATAAGTATCACCACTCTTAACTTTTAATGGAATCAGATCGTGACCAAAATCGTCACCTTTTTCAGTTAGCAGTTTGCGAAGGGCTTCTTTTTTAAAGACATAGATACCCATAGATCCTAAGTAAAAATCTTCTTTGTCCTCAGGGTGTTTTTGTAGTTTAAATTGGTTTAAGACCTTGTCTTCTTTAGGTTTTTCAACGAAATCTATAATTTTATTGTTTTCATCTATTTTTAAAAGACCCATTCTTGTTGCATCTTCTTTATTTACTGGTAAGGAAGCTATAACAAGGTCCGCATTTTTAGTTTTCGCAAATTCGATCATGTCAGAGAAATCAATATTGTAAAGCTGATCGCCAGAAAGAATCAAAAAATACTCGACATTGGTGTGTTCAAGATGATGCCAGTTTTTTCTCACAGCATCTGCTGTGCCTTTAAACCAGTTAGTACCTTGATTTTTTTCTTCTGGGGAAAGAAGTTCTAGTTCGGCCTTATTTACTACGCCATTTAGGTAGTTTTCATCTATATGCTTTTTTAACGAATTAGAGAGATATTGAGAGATTACATAGATCTTATTAATATTCGAATTCATAGAATTAGATATGGGGATATCAATTAATCTAAACTTGCCACCGAAGGAGACTG
This sequence comes from Chlamydiota bacterium, assembly GCA_016866585.1. GTDB lineage: Bacteria > Chlamydiota > Chlamydiia > Chlamydiales > Rhabdochlamydiaceae > VGMB01. Next base: position 5,194 of record VGMB01000081.1, on the reverse strand, counting down.
CAGGTTTACATCTCTGTGTGGTTAAAGGTTTTAATCTAGTTCCTTCACCTCCAGCAAGTACTATACTTGCGACAGAGCTTACTTTACTGTAGTTTTTATTGTCTAATATTCTCATAAACACTAACTAATTTTGTTTGTATAAGTAATTATTAGCATTTATATTAATATTAAATCAAAAATATTTTTACTACTATCTTATTAATTTTATCCCATGTTTATCTTTTTAAGGTATTTAAGATGGTATTAATTTTTATATTTATTAATTATATTTACAAACTCTTGCGCCATTTCTTTTTTTGTCCTTTTAAAGATGGGATGTACAGAGGACGAAGAGAAACTTTGACCGAATTTTTTTTCCACTAAGTCCCTGATTTCTTGCAAGTTACCTGGGTTGCAATATTCTATAATGCCATCGATATTTGGATTTGAGAAATAGTCTTGGATGGTCGTCCATGATGAAGCTATTGTGGCGGTACCTTGGGCTACTGATTCAAAATACGTATAGCCTGGAAGCTCTTGAAATGCTGGGTGTAGGTGAAGTCCAGCATGAAAGAATGCGCTTTGAAGCATCGAATTTGATAGCTTCTGGTTATTAGGCATTGGGATAATCTGCAGAGGGCCTTCTTTGCAAGGGTTGGCATTAAGTCCTATAAAGATTGTTGGTGCTTTTCTCCATTTAACAATTGACTGTATACAGAACATTTCATAATCAAGTGCATTCGTTTTTGTAGAGATAAATACTAGTGGAATATCGAGGTCTTTTGTGGCAAGAATTGATGCGAGTTGATTTTTTCTAGTTTCAAATCGACCAACTTGAAGTATATAGCTTTTGGATTTAAGTCCGGTTAAATCTAAAAATTCATTTGTTGGTTCTGATGTAAATTCATCAGCAAAACCTGGTGTCCAAAGTACCGTCTCGACGGTTGCTTTTGGGCAATCACGTAGTAGAGTGCGAGCTTCAGTAGGACTGTTGGCTATACACACCCTAGCATTTTTTATGGTATTATAATTAATAAGAGAACACTTTCTTGGCGGAATTTCGAAGTAATTAATCACATTAGGGTTTTCAAAGAGATAGTCAATTTCGTATTTAACAGTACTATCTAGTGTTTCATTATAACATTTTTTGACAAATTCAAAAAAACCTTTAGATGGACTATGATATTGTATGTAATTTTCATGAAAAGGAATTAATCCATAAGGTATGCCAAGTAAATCAAGAACATTGTTATCAGGCCTTAAATCCAAGGAAGTATTAGATAAGAATACAAAATCAGTATTATGAAGATCCGTTGATGTTGATAGTATCTCTGCTTCATGCCCCAGCTCTTGTAATCCAAGTTTAATTGTTTCAAAGGTTCTGAGATCTCCACCCCACTTAATATCCTGATTCTTCCTGGAAATTATAGAGATTTTCATAAAAAGCTCCTTTTGAGCAGAATCTACTTTTAAAAAAAAATTAAGTCAAATCAAGATTAAAGAGGAGCCTGTTATAGTACAAACAGGCTATGGATGGATGATTATTTCCAGGATTTTATGATGAATTCTGCTTCTACAGATGCTTCTGGATTGTTAAGCTGCTCGATCAGATCTTTGAATGATTGACGTAGATTTGGTTTTTTAAGCCCTTCACAACCCAAGACTAAATAAAGAGTAAATTGATGGTTTTCTTGAGATTTTGGATTAGTGAGAACTTCAAAAAACACCTCTGATAGATGTTCTGTCATAGGCATATACAATAAGGCCGTTGCCGCAAGCTCATTATCTTTAGTAAAAGGTTCTTTTTTTAAGATCTTAAGTAAGAAATCTTGAGCAGGATGTCCAATTTCTTGAAGAGCTTCAAGAATCGTTTCTTCCGTAAAGAAATCGCTTTTGCTCAAAGTTTCAAATAATATTGGAATCGATCTCTCATCTTTGATCAATCCAAGAGCTTTAGCTGCGTAGATGGGTGTGAGTCCATACCCAGGGTATAATGGATTAAAAAAGTCATCGTTCGATATAATTTCTATTAGAGCATCGGTAGCTTTTTTTCCTTGTTTAACAAGTTGATCTATTTCTTCCTCTGCTTCAATATCTTCTGAAAGAATTAAATCTGCAATTAGCTTTGCCATTCCAGGATTTGGATCCTCATAAATATCGCGAAGTATTTGATATTTTTGCTTAGCTTGCTTCACAATATTTTGCTCGTCTTCATCGAGGAGCTCTTCAGAAAGATTTACATTATTAATCGTTTCTGTTTTTTGAAGTACTTTAATTCTGCTGATTTCAAATTCGGGATTAGATCCTTTTCCCTCATCTTCATAGTATTTAAGCATGATATCAAAACTACCCCCAAAATGGATGTCCCTGTGCATGAGGATTTCGTGATCATACATGTCTGCAATAGGAAAGGAAGAGTGGTTATCCATATTATTTTCTTGTTAAAATTTTTTGAATTTCTTGTGCATTATAGCTGGACCGTACAAAAGGTCCGCAGTACATGTGTTTTATTCCCAAAGAGTAGCCATATTCTTCGTATTCTTTGAATATCTCAGGAGTTATAAATGCCTTTACAAGGAGCTTTTTTTTATCTGCTTGCAGATATTGTCCTATTGTAACAATATCACATCCCGCCTCGCAGAGATCCTTAATAGTATCTTTGACCTCTTCAACAGTTTCTCCAAGGCCTACCATAATTCCTGATTTTACAAAGGATCCCTTACCATGCTCCTTAGCGTACTTTAAGACCTCAAGTGTCCTTTCGTAAGTTGCTTTATGTCGCACTCTTGGGGTAAGCTGTTTAGTTGTTTCAATATTATGATTAAATATTTCTGGTTGGGCACTTAGTACCAGATTTAAGGCCTCTAGATTGCCTGAAAAATCTGATGTAAGAACCTCTATGGTAGTTTCGGGACTGAGTTCTTTCACTTTTCTTATGATCAGGGCGATGTGTTCTGCCCCACCGTCAGGTAGATCATCGCGAGCAACCATGGTTACTACAACATGTTTAAGCCCTAGTTCAAGCGCAGATAGGGCAATTCTTTCAGGCTCGTCTGATTCTGGAGCCTTAGGAGTCTTGGCAAAGTCAATATCACAGAAGCCACAATTTCTTGTGCATTCTTTGCCAAGGGCTAAGAATGTTGCTGTTTTTTTTGAATAACACTCAAGTCTGTTCGGGCATTTAGCTTCTTCACAAACAGTATTAAGACCATATTTTTGAAGAAGAGACCCTGTATGGGAAAGTTGTCCTCCTTGAGGCAGTTTCCTGTGAAGCCAGGAAGGGAATCTTCCTCTAGTATTTCCTGAAGTATTGCAGCCTACTTCAGGATTGACAGGCAGTTTGTTCACTGCTGGTTTCTTTGAGACTGAAAATGCATCGAAAAGGTCGTTTTCTATAGACATAGATCTCTTCTTTTTAAATTTAGGTTTTTTTCACTTTAGGTGGCAAATGTATGGGTGTGTCACCCGCTATTAATGCGGCCTCGAGCCATGCTTCAGGTAGTGTGGGATGAGCATGTATTGTCTCGGTAATGCAATCCAGTGTAAGCTCATTTGACATAGCAAGTGCGATCTCAGAGATTAGCGATGAGGCATCTTTTCCTATGACTTGAGCACCAAGCACTTGTCCTGTTTGCTTGTTTATGATGATTTGAGCAAAACCTTCTGTATCCATGCTTGCAACAGCTTTGCCAAGAGCTTGGAATGGAAATTTACCAATAGCAAATGGTAGTTGAGATTCTGCAGCTTGCTCTGGCGTTATTCCTACCATGGCGATTTCTGGGGATGTGAAGATCACAGCAGGTACAGCCTCGTAGTGCATATCAGCTTTTACTCCGCAGGCATTTGATGCAGCTACTACGCCTTGGTGTGACGCTACGTGCGCTAGCATATACTGGCCAGTCACATCTCCTATAGCGTAAATGCCAGGAGTTGTTGTTTCCATTTTAGCATCAACAGCTACTGCGCCTCTATCGCTAACCTTAACGCCGATTTTATCAAGGCCAAGGTCGGAAGATACGATTTTTCTACCGATAGATACTAAAGCCATATCACATTCTACAGTTCCCTTATCTTTGATGCGAATGCTTACCCCTGTAGCTGTGTCGTCTATCCCTTCTACCATCACACTAGTTTGCACGTCGACACCTTTTTTTATAAAAGCTCTTGTAATTACATCAGAGATAGTTTTGCCTTGAGGAGCTAGGATCATAGGCATAGCTTCAAGTATTGTCACTTTGACTCCGAGCTCTGCAAATAAACTTGCAAACTCACATCCTATGTATCCACCACCAATAATGGCTAGAGATTTTGGTAAAGTCGAAAGCTCAAGAATAGATGTAGAGTTGAGCACTTTTTTGTGATCACAAGGGAATGCAGGGATGTCGAGAGGCTCGGATCCTGTTGCTACGATTGCTTTATCAAAGGTTATGATTTCGTTCATTTCACCACGGATTTTAAGTTCTCTTGTGGAAATGAACTCAGCATGCCCTTGCATGATTGTTATACCGTTGGATTTTACGAGGCCTTCAAGACTTTTTCTCATTTTTTCAACAACGGAATCTTTTCGGTGCTTCATTTTAGCATATTCAAACGAAACAGGTCCTGTGGATATACCGAAATCTGCAGCTTGTTTAATTGTGTGTAAAATATGAGCGTTAGAGATGAGTGTTTTAGTCGGAATACATCCAACATTTAAACAGGTTCCTCCCATGAATTGCTTTTCTATGAGAACAACTTTTTTTCCATATTGAGATGCCTTTATAGCCGCCACATAACCGCCAGGTCCAGCACCTATAACTACGATATCGAATTTTTTGTTTTCCATGATGTTTGAAACCTCGATAAAATTTTTAACTAGATTGTACTAAAATCATGGAAAAGTTGCTATTTTTTATATTTCCAGATACCAATAGATAAATAAAAAATTAACTAGATGGTTTTTATGCGTAAGATCCCTTTCGAGTACACAGATGGTAAAACAATATTTAAGGCCTTAATACTATCAGATCCCTCCTTTCAGGGGAAAAAACCTCTTATACTCATCTTTCATGCATGGAAAGGAAGGGATAGGGTTATCGAGCAAAAGGGTGAGCTTCTTGCTAAACTGGGATATGTGGCTTTTCTTGTCGACTTGTATGGTGACGGTATACAAGGTGAATCAAAAGAAGAATGTGCAAGTCTTATGATGCCCCTTCTTGAGGATCGAGCTCTACTT
>VGMB01000080.1 GCA_016866585.1 Chlamydiota bacterium | reverse complement strand
AGGGCTTGGAATATGGTACATAATTGATATGGTAACTATAATTCTAGGAAAGTTCAAAACAAAACAGAAGATTCATTTAAATCAGAAATTAGCTCTGCTTTAAGATGTAGGTTATATAGAGCAGCAAATCTGCTCTATATAACCTCATTTACCCGTTATATCAATAAAAGAGCAAATACGAATGCAAAAAGAGAGAACGACTCAACAATACCTAAAGCAGCAAAACACTTACCTATAATGGCTGGTTGCTTTGCAGATGCTTGAATACCTGAAGCTGCGCACATCCCTTGATACATAGAAGAAAATAATAACGCCAATCCAACAGATAGGCCTATGCCTATACCCCCAATAGCTGAAAGCTTCCCTGCTTGAATACTAGATTTCATTAAAATCATAAGTACGAAACCGTAAATGGATTGAGAAGAAGCCACAGCAGACATACCAATAAACTTACCATGATTTTCTTCAACTCTACTCATCACCGCATGTGAGGCCATACCCCCTATACCACATCCTATCGAACTACCGATACAGCCAAGTCCCAAAACAAGGGCCGGACCAACCATACTATAATCCATATAAAAAACTCCTTTTATTCTTCTTCTGATTTTAACAATCTGAGGGGCTTAAATAGGCGTCCTCCACCGTCGAATGAAAAATGATACCATTCGATAAAATTAAGACGCAGACCGTGTATAACACCTGCCATAACCCCTAGTAAAATATTAACACTATGACCGAGAAGGACGACTATAAATCCTCCTAAGAGCCCAATAGCTACACCCATGTCATTAAATGTTTCTGCCATAATTATACCCGCAAGAGCAAGAGCATATAATCGCAAATAAGACAAAACGTCTGCAAAGACTTGAATTGCGTTTAAAATCTCTCCCAAACCTGCCCATTTTTTCTGAATTACAGCTAGAACTAAAGATGTTCCAATGCCAAAACAAATAAGCTGTATACCAAGATCTCGAGCAAATTCAGGCGTCACAAGCCCCATAAACTCAAGCATGGAGGTTGCATTTAATTTGATTGGAAAAAACAGATATCCGCCAATCATAAAAAGCACCCAGCCCAATCCGGCTAAATTTCTTCTTAAATATCGTAAAAACGACAAGCTAAGGTGTATAACTCCAACAAATAACGAAAGTTCCAAAAGAATATTATCATTAAATTCAGCAGAGGCCATACTTATATTTCGATGCCCTTTTTGAGCTATCGTATAATCTAGGAACTCATCTGCAGTTGTTGCAGTTTGAACTTTCGGGAATTCATGCACCCAGTCTTGATAGACATCATCTTTTCTCTGTAAATGGTATTCTGCTTTTTTCTTCACCATGTACTGAGTAGGAGAAATTTCACCTAATATTGAATTCCTTGAAAAATTCATCCCAAAAAACGAACAAGTAAGAACACCCCAAACTATCACAAATCCTGATAAGATCATGACCATTTTGAGCATGCGTTTAGAGTACCCTTGAATATCTGGGAACTTATATTTCATGTAGAGTGCCAGCGCGAGATATAAAATCCCATATCCCCCATCAGCTACGATCATTGCGAAAAACAAAGCAAAGGACCAAAAAACCCAGCCCGAAGGATCTTTATCAGTGGTGGCTGGAGTATCGTATATTTTCACCAAATCTTCGCCCATTTTGCTGCAGCCTTCATTTTCCATGAAAGTTGGAACTTTATCGTCATCTTCAATTTTTATCCTTTCACAATGAACAGATAATCCATCCAATAAACCATGCAGTAAAGTCTCTTTGGATTTAGGAACCCACGCTTCAATAGAAAACAGGCTTGTTGATTGAATGGGTCTAGCGACATCTTTTTTTACTTCGGACAACTTATAATCATTTACCTGTTCTAATAAAGCCTCATTCAAAAATTCTTTATGTCCTGAGTAGCTTTTAAGCTCTACTTCTAAATCATGAATAGACTCATTCAAAATTTGAAGCTGCAATTTCAATTCGCTGGCTGATCTATCGATTCTCATCTCAATCATACCAGGGTAGGTCCGAGCTACTGTATTGATTGCTATAAAATAATCTAAATCATACTCAGTACCAACATAGATAACTTCATTACCTAAAACCGCACTTGATGTTTTATCTGTTTTTTTGCAAAAAAACTGTATCTTGCGATGCGCCTGTTCTTGAATAAAATCTATGTCTTCCATCGAAAAATCGCCGAAAGGAGCCACTCTATGAATTTCGGCTTCCAAAAGACGTTTTTCTTCGTTCATCTTTTCTATTTCATCACGAAGTTCTATTACTCTTTTCGCTATGTGATTTGCATAGGAAATTTCCCAAGCACCGTCATATTTTTTTCTCAAAGGTAGCTTTTTAAGGATCTTCAAAGCCAAAACAAGGTTATGAATATCCGGCGGAAGTTCTATATTTTTTCTTGAGAAATGTGAAATGAACTCTAAATTACCATTCTGTTGAGCTCTCTCAAAAAAAAGATCAAGATCATCTTGCGTTCCTAAAACTAAATACTTACGTACTTCTGTGATCATGATCTACCTTGAGCCTCTGATTTTTGATTTCTCATTTCAATTTTTTTCTTAGCTACTTTAGCTTGAGAAACTGCAGCCAACTGCAAATCACCTAAGAAAATTTTTATCTTTTTGATATTGTCTTGAGCTCTGGGTATCATTATTTTTTCGAATAAATTTACCCGGATAGAAACTTCCCTTAGCTCTTTTTCTAAGGCAATTTTCTTATCCTGCGCAACCTTCTCTTTTTCACGCAAAGTTATTAACTTTTTTACGGAATCTATAGCAGTTTCATACCAAATAGGAGTATCAAATAGCATATAAGTAGCTGGAGCAAACGTTACACTTTGAAATATCGGAATATCTACACCAGCAATATTCTCATAGGTTTTTTTAACATCAGAAACATGTAATGATGAAAAAAAATCATTTATGTACTTATCAGTAAATAAAGAACTAAACCTAGCTATATGGTTTTCTTGTTGATGAAACTGACTTAATAAACTTTCGATTTCTTGCTGGCAGCTATTTACTTCAACTTGAAGCATAGCTTTCTTTAATTGTAAAGTAGGCAAGTACTTCTGAAGTTGTGCCAGCTTAATTTGCTGTATACGAAGTTCTGTTTTTGTTAATTTTAATTGAGCCATATTCCCGACTGAAGTTAAACACCTTTAGGCCAATACTTATCTACCAACGTTTGTTTTATTCCTACTTCATGTTTATCAAAACATTCCGCAAGCGTCTTCCATCCAAGATCTAGTGCCTCTTCAAGAGTATAGTTAACCTCTAGGTTCATCATACGATCTTCAAATAGGTTACCATACTGAAGAAGCTTTTCATCCCACTTAGATAGCCTAAAACCCATACTTTGACGCTCTTTAGCCTTCTTAGAATCAGCATACAGCCTTATCTGCGTATTTGCTATATCTCCGTGATCTTCTCTAGTAACTTTTCCAATAACTTGTTGTTTCAATCTAGAAAGTGAACCAAATGGATCTATTCTTCCGCCATGAAGATAAAATTGTCCTTCTGTGATATAACCAGTGTTGTCAGGTATTGGATGTGTTACATCTCCACCTGGCATTGTCGTTACAGATATAATAGTAATCGAACCACTTCCATCTATATCCACAGCTTTTTCATATCTATAGGCCAGGTCGGAATAGAGTGATCCTGGATAACCCCTGTTAGAAGGAACTTGATCCATAGTAATCATGATTTCTTTTATAGAATCTGCAAAAGATGTCATATCTGTCAAAAGAACCAGTACGTTTTTATTTTGAACCGCAAATTTTTCTGCACATGCAAGCACCATGTCCGGAACAAGTACACACTCCACAGCTGGATCTGTTGCTTTATGAATAAACATGATAGTTTTTTCTAGCGATCCTGACTTTTCAGCGTTGTCAATAAATGCTTGATAATCATCAAATCTTAGACCCATACCACCAATAATTACTATGTCGGCATTAGTCTGATTAGCAATCCTCATAAGTAAAGCATTATATGGTTCACCTGCAATAGAAAAAATTGGGATTTTTTGCGATTTCACTAGGCAGTTGAAAACATCAATCATAGGTATGTTTGTGCGAACCAAGTCTCTAGGTATAATACGTTTTACTGGATTAAATGAAGGGGAGCCGATCTCGATAGATTCACCTCTAACCATAGGTCCATTATCAATAGGTTCACCAGCTCCATTAAGTCTCCTTCCCAAGAGAGCCTCACTGCATGTTGCTTGCATCTCTCTTCCCAAAAAGGATACTTTATCATTAGTAGCTATACCTCTTGTGTTTTCAAAAGATTGAAGTGTAACTTTCTCTCCTTCAATTCTTAAAACAGAAGCATAAATTGTTCTTCCGTCTTGCTTTTGTATTTTAGCAAGCTCTCCAAGACTAACATTCTGCGCCATCACTGTAATTAAGTTTCCACGCATGTCAACTATTCGATCATAAACCTTTCTCATCTAACTACCTTTACTTGCGCATCTTGTTCATGTTTTGAAACCTTTTTCACTTTCTGCTTAATATCATCCATTGTTTGATTGTATCTATCAGATTTGTAAGGCATAAAGTTCATGTTTTTAATTTCATTTTGAAGTTCTAAAAAGAAACTTCTAGCTTCATCATGGTTCATGAAATTAAATTGTGTTTCAAAAATCTCGTTAATTAATGCAAAAAGTACCATTTGCCTTTCCAAAGGACAATAAGCATCTTCTTTATCGAACGCATTCTGTTGAAGATAAGAAAACTCATACAGCTCAGACTTTAAATACACCATCATATCATCTAAGGCTATACCCTCTTCACCTACAACTTCCATCCTCTTGCCAATGTCATCGCCTTCTTTAAGAATCTTTGAAGCTTTTTTAGTCATTTTACCCCAACCTGCGACTGTATGACCCAGATCCATAGCGACATCATCAAGATATTTTGTCCATGATATCAAAGGATCAATAGCTGGGTAACGTCTTGCATCAGAACGAGCCCTTGATAGGCCGTGAAAAGCTCCAACAACAGACAACGTAGCTTGTGTTACGGGTTCTTCAAAGTTTCCACCTGCAGGAGATACAGTTCCACCAATAGTTAAGGAACCTACCTCACCGTTCTTTAATTGAATTACTCCTGACCTTTCGTAAAAAGCAGCTATTCTTGATGCTAAGTAAGCTGGGAAAGCTTCCTCTCCAGGAATTTCTTCAAGTCTTCCAGACATTTCTCTCATGGCTTGTGCCCATCTAGAAGTTGAATCAGCAAGGAGCAACACATCAAGGCCCATTTGTCTATAGTACTCAGCAATAGTTGCCCCTAGATAGATTGATGCTTCTCTAGCTGCAACAGGCATAGATGATGTATTACAAATAATTACCGTTCTATTCATTAAAGACTCATTGGTATGTGGATCGGTCAAATGAGGGAACGTCCTTAAGACCTCCACAACCTCTCCGGCCCTTTCTCCACAAGCAACGACCACAACAAGGTCTACAGATGAATATTTCGAAAGATGATGCTGTAGTACAGTTTTTCCAGCACCAAATGGACCTGGTGAACAGAAAGTTCCACCTTTTAAAACCGGAAACTGAGTATCAAATATCCTCATTCCAGTATCCATCATTTTAGAGGCTTTTATCTTCTCTCCTTGAAATAATGGCATCTTAACCGGCCATTTTTGAACCATGGTAAATTCGTACTCTTTACCAGATTCATCCTTACCTTTGGCTACTACAGTATCAACAGTGTAAGAACCACTTTTAATTACCCAAGTTAGTGTAATATTCGAAAAAACTGAAAATGGAACCATGATCATGTGATGGAATCGACCTTCCATAGTTGATCCTAGAGCATCTCCTCTTGATAAAACATCACCAATCTTAGCTATTGGATTATAATCCCAGTGTTTCTTTCTATCCAGAGCAGGGATATAAACACCTCTTGCCAAAAATAAGCCAGTTTCAGCTGCAATACTTTCTAAAGGATTTTGTAATCCATCAACTATAGAAGTTAGTAAACCAGGACCTAATTCTGCCTCTAAAAGATGTGTTTCAAAAAACACCTCGGTACCTAGTCTGACACCTTTTGTATCCTCAAAGACTTGAATCTTAGCTATATTTCCCACTATTTCAATTACTTCAGCCTTTAATGAGACATCTTTATTTAAGCGCACCATGCACACTTCACCCTGACGAATACTTCCTTCGAATTCCACTTGAAGTAAATTTCCAAATGCGCGTAACACTTTTCCTGTCGCACTTTTGCTTTCTAAATTATTGGACTGATCTTTCATTATCTTAACCTAAAAGGGGTTCGTGCTTCTAACTTGATTTAAATGTATCCAAAATTACCATACCGCGTTGCTCATCGAGCTCGTTCCAATATTCTACGATCATAAGTTGAGCCATATAAGCTAAAATATAATCTATAGAAAATTGGCTATTGGTCATAATTTCTTCTATTTTTTGGAACCTATATTCTGCCAGCATCTTATGCTGCTGCCAGGGATCTTTACCGCAGGACAAAAATTTATCTTTAAGATCTTTGTATTCTAAAGGTGGTTCGAATTGCTCTGAATCTTTTTGAGCTAATATTGAAGAAACTAAAGGATCGGAAAAGTCTTCAAATTGCAATTCCTTAGTAACATCTCTTCCTGATGATTTGGCTCTTAGGGCTAAGACAACGAGTCTCCACTCTTTTTCAAAAGAAAAGTAGTTCTTTAAAAAGCCTGATTGTTCTGCTAATTCATGCTGAAAAAACATCGAAATTAGCTCTGAAAAATGTCTTAGTTTATCCGATAGAGAATCGTATTTATCAAGAAAATCAAAGACATAATCCGGTAAAAAATCTTTTATAAGCAACGCCTCATCGAGTTCTTTCTCTGATAAGTTTCCTCTAGAATCAATCTCCTCTTCCAAAAGAAGGGGACGAATGTTACTTATATCTGTAAACAATTGTAATGCTGCTACTTTTTTAAAATCGCTATCTGACAAATTCAACCTTAAGCCCTCTTTCAAAGCAATAAAGCTTGTGTCAGGCAAGTTAGGAAATTCAATAGGAGGTAGCGAAGTAGCTAAATAATAGTATCTTGACATGTATAA
>VGMB01000079.1 GCA_016866585.1 Chlamydiota bacterium | reverse complement strand
GAAATTATCAATTCTATAGATACCCCTACAACAGCAGAACTTGATACCAAGAACAACTTTTTGATTTATACTCCAAAATATAAAACAGGAAAAGAAATAGAATCTTCTCTAAAAGAAACTGCCAAAAACTTAAAAAATGGTGGGCTTACTAACCAATCTGTAATATCCGCATTAGAATCTGCTCGATGGGCCTCAAATAACAACAACATACTAATTACTGGCGATAGCGCTTCATTACAGAAAGTGCAGGAAATTATCAATTCTATAGATACCCCTACAACAGCAGAACTTGATACCAAGAACAACTTTTTGATTTATACTCCAAAATATAAAACAGGAAAAGAAATACAGTCTTCTCTAAATGAGACCACTTCCAATCTAAAGAATGGAGGTCTTTCTAACCCAGCTTTAATCAATACTCTTGAGTCTGCTCGTTGGGTTTCAATGAACAATCATTTTGTTTTTACCGGAGACGCCCCTTCTCTACAAAAAGTTCAGGAAATTTTAAGTACTATTGATATAGCCAAGCCGCAGGTAGGAGCTAATGTCGTCTACGTATATACAATAAAAAACACCTCTTCTACTACTCTGCTTGAGTCAATAAAAAACATGGCTCAAACAGTGCAAGATGAACAGCTAGCTAATGCTCTAAAAGAAGGCAAATGGATCCCAGAGACCAACTCAATAGTGTTTAATGCGCCTCAGCCTATCATTGATAAGATCCAATCCATAATGCCTACGCTAGACATTTCCTTTGGAAAAAAGGAATTAGGCAAAAACAACTTCCTCATCTATACGCCAAAATATGAATCTGGAAGCGAATTGAAAAAAGCTGTATCAGAAATGAGCTCTACTCTTAAAAATTCTGGACTCTCTAACCCTCATCTTATCGCAGCCCTGGATTCTATAAAATGGATCCCCTCTTCTAATTCTCTTGTATTTACAGGTGATTCTGAATCACTTCAGAAGGTACAAGACATAATTAATACTATCGATATGCAGTCGGCAGCAAATGAAAAGATGGATTCTTTTATTTACAAGCCCAGCTATGCTTCTCAAAAGCAGCTGCAGGATTCTTTAAATAAATTTGCTTCTTCACTAGAGGAAAACACCCCTTCGGATAATAACTTAAAAAGAACTATTGAAAATGCTCAATGGATTGATGGAAGTAATTCAGTACTTTTCAGAGGCCCTCAAAGTTCTTTAACAAGACTAAAGGAAATCCTTGCGAATATAGACACTGCTCAAGGATATACCACTACTGCAGCAAAAAGCTTTTTCTTGTATAAACTGAAATATGCTCAAGGTAATGTAGTTGTTGAAAATTTAAAAAACCTCTCTAACATGTTGCAGTCTAGCGATCCTTCATACAAAACGATCTCTCAGACTATTGAAGAATTAAAATGGGTAAAAGAAAATAACACGATTCTAATAACAGGAACTAGCACTCAGATTGATCAGGTCAAGGCTTTGATCGATGATTTCGATATCCCGTCGTCTTCAGGTGCTCCTATCACGCCTAAATCAGAGTTCTTCATTTACAAACCTACGAAACAAACCCCTGAAGAAATGCAAAAGTCTCTAAAAATGCTTTCAAAAGATTTAGAGCAATCAGGACTTGTAGATCAAGATCTTATCCATACTATAAATTCCTCAAAACTGATCCCCGCGTCAAACTCAATTCTGTTCACAGGCACGACTCAGTCTCTAGAGAAATTAAAACCGTTATTGGAGAACATTGACACTGCAAATGCCTATGCTGGCTCTGTTCACGAGATCGGTCAATCTACATTCTTAGTATATAAGATAAAACAGGCGGACCCCACAACGCTTATAGCAGCTATGAAAAATTTTGCTTCTAACTTAGGACAACTAACAACGCAAGATAATGAAGTAATAGATGTTATTAACAAATCTAAGTACATCAAAGACACAAACTCTATTCTTTTTACTGGATCGCCTAAAACGTTAAATCAAGTAGAGGCCTTAGCAGAAAAATTTGATATCCCTTCTGAGGGTTCAGTAACGCAAGATTCTTCCTACGTTGTCTATAATCCCAAATTCCAAAAAGGCGCTGAGCTAATATCGATCCTTAACGAATTTATGAACAACTTGAAATCCTCAGGTGTTACGGATCCTTCACTTTATGAAGCGATTACAAATCTGAAATATATTGATAAAACAAACTCTCTTATCATAACTGGCTCGCAAGCCTCTATCGAAAAGATAGAGCAGCTTCTGGCTAAATTTGATATCGCTGGCAAAGTATCTTCTGAGCCGTCGATATCTACTTTGGATACTACTAACTTCTTGATATACAAGCTTCAATATCATAAAGGTGCAGAGATATTGAAAGCCCTTAAGGATATCTCAGCAAGCCTAGAGAAATCAGCTACCGATACAAATAAAAATCTGTTACAAGTAATTGGATCTCTGCAATGGATCGAGGTGACCAACTCTTTGATCACTTCGGGAGATGCTGAAATACTCGCTAAACTGAAAGAACTTATTCAAAGTGTTGACGTACCACTAAGACAAGTATTTATCGAAGTACTTGTTGTAGAGACATCGCTATACAACTCACAGAACTTCGGCCTACAATGGGGATCTCAGCTTCAATATCTTAATAAAACAATCGGAGCTATGGGGAATTTTCCTCTACCTCCAGGTACAGCCTCAGCCTTAGGAGATCAATCACTAAATACTACGCCCCCAATATCTTCTCAAATTCAAAGTACAACGGCAGCAAACCCCCCATCACAAGGGACAGGATCCTCAACATCCATTCCTTTTACTTCGGGATTTGATTTAGGTGTTATCGGCGATATCATCATGCATAAAGGTAAATCATTCCTATCACTGGGAAGTCTTGTTAACGCTTTACAAGTAGACCGTGATGCAACTATCGTCATGAACCCAAAAATCATAACACAAGATGGACATACCTCAACCATCTTCGTTGGACAAAACATTCCATTCACTGGATCTTTTGTATCTAATACGGGATCTAACGCTACTGTACAGACATCAAACATTGAATATCGCGACGTCGGAGTAAACCTCACAATTACACCAACTCTTGGAACAAACAATGTTATTACGATGCAGATTACACAAGACATAAGTGAACAGGTTCCAAGTACCACATCTGTCTCAGGCTCTACTGTCACAGGTATTCAAACATCACACACTTCTATGAATACAAGAGTGCATGTACCTGACAACCACTTCCTTGTGCTAAGCGGTATGATACAGAACTCAAAAACCAACTTCAGATCCGGCATACCTTGTCTAGGCGGACTCCCTGTTGTTGGTGCTCTTTTTGCACAAAATGATAGAGCAACAACAAAGACTAATGTTATTATCTTTGTCAGGCCAATCATAATCGATTCTTTTGAAGACTACGATAGACTCACAGAAGAAGAAGAGGCCATGTATAAAGAAGACGTGACACTACAAATTCTAAAAGAAGAATTTGATGAAGCGACAGAAAAGATAAAAGCATTAAGTAATGAGTAAAAAATCCTTTTTTAAAGATAAGCTAAAAGCTTGCTTTACCCTAATAGGGCTGATGTCAGCCCTATTTTTTTCTTCTTGCTATCAAACAAGAGAAAAAATAGAACCCCAGCTGGATTATGCTGTTCAAGATAAATATCTATTAAGCTTGCCCTCCCCATTTGCACCTCTTACCGATGCTGAAAAGGCTGAAAGCTGGTCCAAAGAATATACAATCGGAGTGGCATTTGCCCATGAGCTTGATCTATATCAAGCCATAACTGCGTTCAAAAGAGCGAGTATCCTCATACCCCAATCAGAAATTGAAAGGGTTAGGGAAATAAACTACGGTATATTTCTATGTTACTTCCTTGGCAAAAAATATACTGATGCTGTCTATACCTATGAAAACTCCCCTCTAAATAACCTCGATACATCATTCCCTGCAGCTGAAGACCTTCTCATCCTACTCTACGATTGCTACGATAGACTAGGAGAGGACGTTAAGGCTGAAAGACTTTTATACTTCATTCAACAACACTATCCAGATGCAGCTAATAAGCTGTATCTGTATTCTAATCTACTCCACGCAGATATCCCCAAACTTGAAGAAATAGGAAAAGTCCCTTCTTACGAATATGTCCAAACTTTCATAGAAAGCTACGAGAAAGACAAAAAATCTATCCTAAGAGCAAGGCATCTGAATGCAATATTTCCAGGAGCCGGCTATTTTTATTTAGGACAAACTCAATCTGGCATAACAGCCGTTCTTCTCAACGGTTTATTTATTGCAGCATCTTACTATTTTTTTGATCACGGTAACATAGCAGCTGGAGCTATCTTTACCAGCTTTGAAGCTGGTTGGTACTTTGGTGGAATATACGGAGCAGGTGAAGAAGCTAAGGTCTACAATGAAAGACTGTACGAAAATAAAGCCTCTTATATGATGAATGAAAAAGGATTATTTCCAGGGTTCATGATCAAATATGCGTTTTAACTTCTTCTTACTACTTTTTATTCCCTGCGCTTTAATGGCTCGTCCAGGATACTTCGAGCCTTGGGGTAAAGACAGCGATTTAAAAATTCCCACTCAAGAAAAATCAAATCAAAAAAACTATTCTATCCCCGTTCAAATCGCCGATAAAATAATTAAATTTCATCAAGATATTATTTCACCTGTTGATGGACCTCGTAGCCACTTCCGACCCACATCTTCACGATATATGCAACTTGCCATGTACAGACATGGATTTATCAAAGGTTTTATTATGGGTTGCGATAGGCTATTAAGAGAAAATAAGGATCCTTGGGTATATCGAACGATAGACATAGACGGCAAGAGATATAAATTTGATCCAGTAAGAAAATAAGCCCACGTAACTACCATGGGCTTATTAAAGATGTTAAGAGTAGTAAGAAGGATCTACTTCTTCTTGTAGATCTGGAAGCTCATCAAGGTCAAAGTCTTCATCATATTCACCATCATCAACAATAACCTCAACAGCCTTTTCAGCATCAGGTCTTCTTTGGTACGTTTTACTTACTTCTACAGTAGGTTCATCAAGATCTCTTTGATGCTTACCACGAAGATCAAACACCAAAGGAACTCCTTTAAAGCTATACTCTTCACGAAACTGGTTGATCATATATTTCTTATAGCTATCTACCATAAGCTCCGGGAAGTTTACAAAAAGAACAAATCGTGGAGGATGTGTTGCTACCTGCGCCATGTAGTATATCCTTAAACGCTTACCTTGGATCATTGGAGGATGGTATTTTTGCACCACTCTTTCAATAAATTTATTAAGCTGGCCAGTTGTTACCCTAAAGCCTCTTTGCTCATGAACCTCTTTTATGAGAGGAAATAATTGATCCATGTTACGGTTTTGATGAGCAGAGATAAACAATACAGGACAATAATTCAAAAATGACGCTTCTAGTCTTATGCTTTTTAAGCAGTGCTCCATTCTGTAACCATGAACTAGATCCCACTTATTAAACACAAGCACACAAGCTTTACCTTGCGCTTCAATTTCATCAGCTATGCGCTTTTCTTGCGTTGTCATTCCGTACATAGAATCCATCACAAGCACACACACATCAGCACGCTCTATGGCTCTTTGTGTACGAATCGCCGCGAATTTATCTACAACCTCATGCTCGGCTCTTTTACGCCTTATACCAGCAGTGTCGATAAGAACCATTCTGCGCCCATCATGCTCGATCTGGATATCTACGCTATCACGTGTCGTTCCTGCTATCGGGCTCACAACACAGCGGTCTTCATCTAAAATCTTATTAACGATCGTTGATTTACCCACATTTGGACGGCCTATGATCGCTACTTTTATAGAGCCATCATCAATCTCTTCTACCTCAGGCCACTTAACGCGAGCAAAAGCTGCTTCTAAAAGCTCTGCAACTTGAAAGCCCTGTACAGCGGACACCCCTATAACATCTTTTATCCCTAAAGCGTAGAACTGATATACAAACTCTAGCTGTTCATGGTTATCTATTTTATTAACGGCAAGAACTACTGGCTTATTTGTACGATGTAAAATATCAGACACCACATCATCTAAAAGTGTAACACCAACATGCGCATCAACTACCATAACAATAGCATCTGCTTCTTCTATGGCTATCTCCGCTTGACGTCTTATCTCACTTTGGAATGGGACATCAGAGTTCGGATTAATCCCCCCTGTGTCAATAACTTGAAATGGTCTACCAAAGAACTCCGCATCAGCATACAGACGGTCTCTGGTGATCCCTTCGGCCTCATCGACGATTGCGATTTTTTTCTTACAGATACGATTAAACAGAGCTGATTTACCTACATTAGGACGCCCAACAAGAGCTAATTTTACTCTAGAATTCATGGATAGAACCTCTTAAATTAAGGGGAAATTATATATTATAACGGGATTAAAAATACAGATCCTTATCCCCCAACTAATCATTTTTATAGGCTATCCATGGGAAAATTAGGCTAATTTATAGTACAAATAATTAGCTAAAATTGTTTTGATGTTAATAAAAATTTAGATACTACCATCCAGCTCAATATCTTTTTCTATAATTTTTATTAACTCTAGAAGCTCATTACGAGAAAGCATTTTAACTTCATCTTGCTCATCATATGTAATAATACTTTCAAAAAGTTTATTTTTCTTATTGATGATATCGTGAATTCGTTCTTCAATAGTTTTCTTTGTCACAAGCTTGAACACGTGGACACCACGACTCTGACCTATCCTATGAACACGATCCGTCGCTTGATTTTCTTTGGCAGGATTCCACCATCGATCATAATGTATAACAACAGATGCCGAAGTTAGCTCTATCCCTGCACCAGCTGCCTGCAAAGAAGCCACAAAAACCATGCAACTTGGATCATTCCTAAACCTCTCTATCTCCTCTCTACGATTTCTTGTACTACCTCGGATCTCGGCATATCCTATATTTTTCATCTGCAAGTATTTTTCAATTAGATCCATCATGTCCAGATATTGAGTAAAAACTACGACTTTTTGACCACTTTCTAAAGATTCTTCAAGACGTTCAACAAAGGAATCCCATTTTCCTGAACGGTACTTTTCAAAGT